>CABUAP010000016.1 GCA_902489675.1 uncultured Azospirillum sp.
ATCTCGGATGAATTTTTTACCGAATAACGATTTAAAATAGATTGCTGCAGCGACACCTTCATTATTTCGGCTGTCGTTACTGAGCGTTTCTTTTGACAATTGTTTTAATCTGGCGATATTAGGGTGATTGGGAGAACAAAATGCCAGTGTTTGCGCCTGATTGAATATTTTGTGTTGGATGATATTTTTCCATAAATTTTTTTGTAAAGGTTTACTGCATTCTGTTTGACAGCGGATTCTGGGTGCGGTCAGCCAATGTCCTGTATAGGGAATGGTGACGGAAGACGGAATATAATTTTGATTACAAAATATAATATTGCAGCCTTGTTCGGTGAGCGCATTGATAAGATATTTTGACAAGGTAATATCATTGGCGGACAGAACTAGCGACAAGATATTGTCGAGCGGAACTTGTGTCTTACTTTGTTGCTTTTTATTTTCAATTGTAAGAAAACCTCGGTTGACGGATAGTGAGAAGCCGTCATTTAATATTTCAATAATTTGTCGATCCATTTTAGTTTCCATGTTGGTTGTGTTTTTTGTTCGGTAATCTTTTTAGATGTATTCTAGACTTTAAAAAACGGATGATCAAGAGATTGATTTATTATGATCATGTGTTATCATAAACGGCTTGAACGGCGGTGCATTGTCGGGGGAAAAATGAAACTGGTACATTTGTCGGATTTGCATATCGGGAAGCGGGTCAACGGTTTTTCGATGGTAGAAGATCAGAAATATATTTTGGCGGAAATAGCCGCTATCGTTGAAAGAGAACGTCCGGATGCCGTGTTGGTGGCCGGTGATGTTTATGACAAATCGGTGCCGCCGGCAGAAGCGGTGCAGGTTTTTGATGATTTTTTGTTTCGTCTTTCCGAACTGGCGGTCAAGGTCTTTGTTATCAGCGGCAATCATGATTCTCCCGAACGTTTGGCGTTTGGCAACCGGTTGATGGACAGCCGCGGGGTTTATATTGCTTCGGTCTATTGCCGGGGGATTCGGCCGGTGGTGTTGACGGATGCGTACGGAAAGGTAAATTTTTATATGCTGCCGTTTATTAAACCGGCGCAAGTCAAGGCACAATTTGCGGAAGAAGAAATAAATTCTTATACCGATGCGGTGCGGGTTGCGGTGCGGGATATGAATGTTTGCGAAGATGAGCGCAATGTGCTGATTACTCATCAATTTGTTACCGGGGCGGCAAGTTGTGATTCGGAAGAAATTTCCGTCGGCGGTTCGGATAATGTGGACGCCGATGTTTTTGACGGTTTTGATTATGTGGCGCTGGGGCATTTACACGGGCCGCAGAATGTGGGGCGGGAAAGTATCCGCTATTCGGGGACGCCGCTTAAATATTCTTTTTCCGAATGCCGGCATCAAAAATCGGTGACCGTTGTGGAGATGGCGGAAAAAGGCCGTATCAGCATCCGAACCGAAGCGCTTTCCCCGCGGCTTGATATGCGGGAAATTCGGGGGACTTATCTTGATGTGACAGCCAAAAGCTTTTATGAACAATTTAATCGCAATGATTATCTGCGGGTTATCTTGACAGATGAAGAAGATATTCCCGAAGGACTGGCCAAACTGCGGGTGATCTATCCGAATATTATGAATTTGGAATATGACAATGCGCGTACCCGTTCCGATGCGATGATTGAAGGGGCGGAAGCGGTTGAAGAAAAAACGCCGTTTGAGCTGTTCGCCGAGCTTTTTGAATTGCAGAACAATCGCCCGCTTGGCGAAGAACAGGCAGATTTGGTCAAAGAAATGATTGAGCAAATTTGGGGAGGTGAGAATGAGACCGCTTAAATTGACGATCAGTGCTTTCGGCCCTTATGCGGGAAAAACAATTTTTGAGTTGGATCGGTTGGGCAAGAGCGGTCTGTATCTGATTACGGGAGATACCGGCGCCGGCAAAACGACTGTTTTTGATGCGTTGACTTATGCGCTCTATGGCGATCCGAGCGGCGAAACCCGTGAAGCCGGTATGTTTCGCAGCAAATATGCCGAGCCGGAAACTTCGACATTTGTTGAGCTGGCGTTTGAATATGCGGGCAAGGTTTATAAAGTTTTTCGCAGTCCCGAACAAATGCGCCCGGCCAAAAGGGGAGGCGGCGAAACAATTCAGCGGGCGGAAGCGCGGCTTGAATATCCTGACGGACGGATGGTGCAGAAAACTCGAGAAGTGACGGAAGCGGTAAAAGAAATTATCGGTATTGACCGGCGTCAGTTTACCCAGATTGCAATGATTGCGCAAGGAGAGTTTTTGAAACTGCTGCTAGCTTCAACCGAGGAGCGAAAGAAAATTTTCGGTGATATTTTTAAGACCGGCAATTTCAGACGGCTGCAGGAAAGTTTGAAAACAGCGGCTTCGGAGCTTGGACGCTCATGTGATATCATGCGGCGGAGCGTGGCGCAATATGTGAGCGGGATTGTTTGTGATGAAAATGACGCATTGGCGCCTTTGGTGCAGACAGCTAAGGACAATCAAATGAGCACAGTGGAAACATTGGCGCTGCTGCAAAAACTGATTGAACGGGACGAGGAAGCGCAAAAGCTGGCAGAAGGGCAAAAAACCGCAGATGATAAAGAACTGGCGTCGGTCGGGACATTACTGGGACGGGCGGAAGAATTGAAAAAAGCCGAACGGCAGCAGGCCGAAATTGCCGTTCGTTTGGCTGCCGGTATCCCGGAATTGCAAAAGGCGGAGCAGGTATTTTTGGCGGAGAAGGAAAAAGAAAACGAACGTAAGCAGCTGGCGGAAGAAATTGTTACCGCTCGCAATGAACTGCCGCGTTATGATCAGCTGTCGGCGCTGAATCGGAAAATTGCCGCGGATGAGAAAGCAGCGGGTGAAGCGGCGGCAATGGTGAAACAGCAGGAACAAGAACTGTCTTATCTGCGGGCAACGCTTGACAATGACAAAAAGGAATTTGATGCGTTAAAAGATATTAAAGTAAAAATGCTGGAGCTAAAGCAAAAAGACGAAACCTTGGAAAAGGGGCGGAAGGCCGCTGCGGATCTGGCCAAAGATTGGACGAATTGCGAACAGTTGCAAAAAGAATGTGCCGGCGCCCAGAAGGCTTATAAGGAATTGCAGCAGCAGGCAGAGCAGTTGAGATACGATTATCGGCGGAAATATAAACTTTATTTGGACGGGCAAGCGGGGATTTTGGCTGCCGGTCTTCGAGAAAACGAGCCTTGTCCGGTATGCGGGGCACTTTCCCATCCGCGGCCGGCTTCGATGCCGGCGGAAATGCCCGACAAACAGCAGGTGGAAGATGCCCAAAAAGCCGGAGAAGCTGCTGATCAAAAGGCGGCGGAAGCCAGTCGGTATGCCGGCAGCTTGTTAACAAAACTGGAATTGACGCAAAAAACAATGACGGAAAAAACGGCGGAACTGGTAGGCAATGAGGGGCTTGTTTGGGAACGCGTGCACGAATGCCTGACTGTATTTACTGCCGATTTGCAGGTGCAAAAGACGCGGCTTGACCGGGAAAAAGATGATGCGGCGGTAAAATTCCGGCGATTTGAAATGTTAGAAACGGCGATCCCTAAGAAAGAAGAAATGATCCGGCTGTTGGAAATAAAAATCGGAGAAAATCGGGAAAAAGCGGTAAAGCTGGGTGGAGATGTCGAAAACGGCAAACAAGCGGCGGAGTTGTTGCAAAAAACACTTTCTTGTCCTCTGAAAGCTGCGGCGGAAGAAAATATCCGTGCTAAGAGCCAACGCGCGACGTTGCTGCAACAGAATTTTGATTTGGCAAATCAAAACTATAATCGGTTGCAGGCAGAAATTTCCGGATTGCGGGGGCAGCAGGAAGCCTTGCAAAAACAGTTGGAAAATAAAGAGAAAATTGATACGGATATGCTGACGGCTAAGCAGCGGGCGTTGCAGGAGAATAAAAAATTGATGGAAATACGATTGCAAGCGGTTGTTTCCCGCTTGGATCGGAACCGTCAGGCTTTTGCGGATATCAGGGAAAAGAGCGAGGGGCTGCAGGCAAACGAAAACCGTTATGCCAAAGTGCGGGCACTGGCCGATACGGCTAACGGAACCGTTTCGGGCAAGGAAAAAGTGATGTTGGAAACTTATGTGCAGATGACATATTTTGACCGCATTATTGCCCGCGCCAATATTCGTTTGATGTCGATGACCGGCGGTCAGTATGAACTGAAACGGCGTCGCGAGGCCGAAAACAATCAGCGGCAAAGCGGTTTGGAGCTGGATGTTATTGATCACTATAACGGCTCGGAAAGAAGCGTGAAAACCCTTTCGGGCGGCGAATCGTTTAAGGCCTCGCTGTCGCTGGCGCTTGGGCTTTCGGATGAGATTCAGAGTGCGGCCGGCGGTATTCGGCTGGATACGATGTTTGTTGATGAAGGTTTTGGCTCGCTGGATGAAGAATCGCTGCTGCAGGCGGTGAAAACTTTGGTCGGTTTGTCGGAAAATAACCGCTTAGTGGGGATTATTTCCCATGTGGCCGAGTTAAAAGAAAAAATTGATAAACAGATTGTGGTCACAAAAGATCGAAACGGCGGCAGCCGGGCGGAAATTATTGTTTGAGTTTTTTTGTTTTCCGGTGTTGTCCGCGTGAAAAAAAGCGTTTGAAATTTAGAAAAAAACGCATTAAAAATCAGCGGATGAATCTTTAAATAAGGGAGCAAAAAATGAACGCAAAAGGAAAAGCTCCGGCTAATTCGGCGCAGTTTATCTTTATTTTTTTAGGTTTGCTGACGGCGTTCGGGCCGTTTGTGACCGATATGTATCTGCCCAGCCTGCCGGCGATGGTAAAGTATTTTGACACCAGTGTGTCAATGGTGCAGACCGGGTTAACTTTTTCGATGTTGGGATTGGCGTTCGGACAGCTGGTGTTTGGGCCGTTAAGTGATAAATACGGCCGCCGGTTGCCGCTTTTGGTTTCGTTGTTTTTATTTATTGCTGCAACTTTTGCCTGTATTTTTGCGCCGACAATTGAAATTTTTGTTGCTTTACGGTTTTTACAAGGGATTGCCGCTTCGGGGGGAATCGTGATTGCCCGTTCGATCGCTACCGATAAATTCAAGCGGCGTTCCAAAGAAAAACTGATGGAATCTTTTACCATGTTTAAAACCGTATTGAAAAATCGCCGTTATTTATTTTATACGTTAGAGCTGGCGTTTGCCATGGCGATTTTGTTTGCCTATATTGCCGCTTCGCCGTTTATCATTCAGCAGCATTACGGTTTCAGCGCGTTTGCTTTCAGTCTGTTTTTTGCCGCCAATGCAGTGGCGATCGGTGCCGGGGCTGCGGTTTCGGTTAAATTCGGCTCGCCGGAGCGGTGCCTTGTGATCAGTTGTGTCGGCATGATTGTTTGCAGCGCAGCACTTGCGGCGGCAATGGCTGTCGGCGTTACGGTGGTATGGTTTGAGATTTTGCTGTTTGGATTGTGTTTCATGATGGGGTTGTCTTTTACCGTGGCGACCACACTGGCTATGGATGCCGCCCGCAGACAAGCCGGAACGGCTTCGGCCTTTATGGGGGCTTCCGGCTTTTGGGCCGGCAGTATTGTGTCTCCGTTGGCCGGGTGGGGAAACATTATGATTTCGACCGGAATTATCCTGGTGGTGTCTGCTTTGGGTGCGTCCCTGTTTGCTTTTTTGGCCGGCAGAGAAAATAATTTAACTGTCGGAGGCGGCAAATGATGAATAAAAATACCAAACTTTTTCTTTCTTATGTGTTGCCGTCGATGATCGGGATGTTGATTGTCGGTTCCTACAGTATTGTGGACACGATTTTTATCGGTTGGAGTGCCGGTGAACTCGGGTTGGCTTCCGTTGCCGTTACCTGGCCGCTGGTGATGATGTTCGGCGCGGTCGGCGATATGCTGGGAACCGGGGCGGCAATTATTATTGCGCAGTCGAGAGGGGACGGCAATCTCAAGCGGGCGCGGCTGAGTTTGGGAAATATGCTGGTTTGGCAAGTTATATTCAGTTTGACAATGATGGTTGTGATCAATTATTTTTTGATTGATATTTTGCGTTTATTCGGCGCAACCGACGAGTTGATGAGTGGTGCCGTACGCTATTCCCGGATTTTGATTTTTGGTAATTTGGCCTATATGCTGATGACCGGTGTGTTGGCGGTCATTCGCAATGACGGTCGGCCGGTGCTGTCGATGTGGCTGATGATCGGCGGACTGCTGTTGAATATTGTTATGGATTATATTTTTATTTTTCCGCTTGGCGGCGGCGTGGTGGGAGCGGCTTATGCTACGGTTACTTCGCAATTGTTGATTTCGGTGGCCGGCCTTTCGTACTTTTTTACCCGGAAAACGGCTTTGCGTTTTGCGTTACCGATGTTTCAGCTTAAGTTGAAATATTTGAAAGATATTGTTGTCAGCGGTTTTCCGTCACTTGGCAACCAGCTGTCAATTATTGCAATGTTGTTTTTTCATAATTATCAGGCGCTGGCATATGGCCGGGTAGACGGGTTGGCTGCTTATACTTTTATCGGTGCGGTAGAATCGCTCGGTTCGCTGCTGATGACCGGGTTGGCGCTTGGGGTGCAGCCGCTGGTTGCTTATCTGTATGGCGGCAAACGCTACTGTCGGCAGAATATTATCGGCAATATGGGGTATTATACCGCTTTCGGGCTGGGCGTTGTGTTGATGGGGGTTTCAATTGCCGGTCATAATGTTTTTCCCGCATGGTTCAATCTGCACGGTAATGCGGCGGTGCTCGCCGCGCACGGACTGGTTATCAGTTCAACCGCTTTTGTGCTGCTGGGGGTGATCCGGGTGGCCGGGTATTATTATCAGGCAACGGGAAAAATTATAGATGCATCTATGTTGATTTACGGTGATGCTTTTGTTGCGCTGCCGCTGTGTTTGTTTACACTGCCGTTGTGGTTCGGGCTTGACGGCGTGTGGCTGGCGATGCCGGTTTCTCGCGTGCTGCTGTTCCTTTTTGTCTGCTATTTGTGGTTTGGCAAGAAAAAACGGCGGATTGGGACAGTGTGCAAATAAAATGCAGTTAATATATAAATTTAAAGTGACGAATATAAAAAAAAAGTTTATTGTAAGCCAAAATTAAATCAGTTGTTATATGAAAGGTCGGAACATGTGGAAAAACAGCAAATTGTTAGCGGGATTGGCGATAGTGCTGATCTTGTGTGCCTGTAAGGAAGAGCAATCAACATCAGCAAGTGCTGCAAAATCGGCATCAATGCCGGTCAATGTGCTCAAGGTTACGGCGGAAGACGTGCCTTTGAGCTTTGAATTTTCTGCCCGTGCGCAAGGCTATAAAGAAACAGAGGTTCGGGCAAGGGTCAGCGGTATTTTGCTGAAGAAAAATTATGTTGAAGGCAGCGAGGTTAAAGAAGGGGATGTATTGTTTGAAATTGACCCCAATGAATACCGAGCTAAACTTAACAATGCCAAAGCCAATCTGGCAAAAGCCAAAGCGCAGCTGCGACGTTCCGAAACCGAATGGGCGCGGATCGATAAGCTGTTTAAGCAGCGGGTGGTGAGCGAAAAATCACGCGATGATACTCAGGCTGATCTGGAAGCGCAAAAAGCTGCCGTGCTGATGGCCGAATCGGAAGTGGAAACTGCACAGTTGAATTTTGACTATACCAAAGTGACGGCGCCGATCAGCGGTGTGACCGGCATGGAGGAACAGTCGGAAGGCAGCCTGATTTCGGCAAGCGGGCTTTTGACCAATATTACGCAGTTGGATCCGATTTATGTTATCTTTTCCGCTTCAGAAAGCGAGATGATGTCTTTGGCCAATATGGTTGATCACGGTTTGATCAAAAATCCGGAAAATAAAAGTGAAATTATTGCCAAAGTTAAATTCAGTGATGACAGTGTTTATCCGCTGCCGGGTAAAATCAACTTTATCAACTCGGGAATCGATGAAGGAACGGGAACCATTAAGCTCCGCGCGGTTTTCCAAAATCCGAAAAAACGTCTGATGCCGGGGCAATTTCTGCGTTTGGTGATGGAAGGGCTGACCAGAGTGAATGCTCTGATTGTACCTCAGGAGGCAATTATGCAGGGAGCCAACGGTTCGTATGTTTATATTGTTAATGATAAAAATATGGTAGAATCGGTTAATATCCAGACCGGACTGATGACTAAAGAAGGCGGTTGGATTGTTGACAGCGGGCTGAAAGCCGGTGACCGGGTGGTGGTCAGCAATTTGATGAAAATCCGCCCCGGTATGACGGTTGAGCCTAAAGAAGTTTTGGCGCAGCAGTCGAATGAAACTGTTGAGGACTAATCCCGAAAGGAAAAAATTATGTTTTCTAAATTTTTTATTGACCGTCCGATTTTTGCGACCGTAACATCACTTATTTTCGTATTGGCGGGGTTGGTTTCAATGAAGGTATTGCCGATTGAGCAATATCCGAACATTGTGCCGACAGAAATCCAGATCAGCGCTACCTATCCGGGCGCAACAGCAGAAGTGCTGGCAGATACGGTGGCAGCGCCGATCGAACAGGAAGTCAACGGCGTTAAGAATATGATTTATATGTATTCAAACGCAACTTCGCAAGGTTATCTGACCATCGGTGTGGTCTTTGATATCGGTACAGACCCCGATCAGGCGACGATTGATGTCAATAATAAGGTGCAGGCAGCGACTTCAAAATTGCCGAGCGAAGTGACCAAACAAGGGGTTACGGTTGAACAAAAGTCAAATTCAATTCTGCAAGTGGTGACGATGAAATCAACGTCGGAACGTTATGATACGATTTATGTTTCCAATTATGCGTTGCTGAACGTGCTGGATGAAATTCGTCGTATCAAGGGCGTGGGCAGCGCTTCGCTGTTTGCCTCACAGGACTATTCGATGCGGATCATGCTTTCGCCTGACAAGCTGGCCGATTTTGACATGACGCCGCAAGATGTGATCGCGGCCGTGCAGGAACAAAATTCGCAGTTTGCGGCCGGTCAGTTCGGTCAGGAGCCGTTAGACGAGTATTTGCCCTATACCTATTCGGTTAATACCAAAGGTCGTTTGGTCGATGAAAAAGAATTTGGCAATATTATCCTTAAAAGTGATAACAAGGGCGGCATCCTGCGCTTAAGAGATGTGGCGCGGATTGAACTCGGTGCGCAGGATTACAGCGTAAATTCTTATTTTAACGGAGAGCCGGCGGTAGCATTCGCAATTTATTTGCAGCCGGGCGCTAATGCGTTGGAAACGGCTAATTTGGTTAAGGCTAAAATGGCCGAACTGTCAAAGAGTTTTCCCGATGGCATCAGCTATGAGATCCCTTATGATACCACATTGTTTGTGAATGTGTCGATTAATGAAGTGATCCATACTTTCTTCGAAGCTGTGCTGCTGGTTATTGTCGTTGTTTATTTGTTTTTGCAGAATATGCGGGCAACGCTGATCCCGATTTTGGCGGTGCCGGTATCAATTATCGGTGCGTTTGCCGGTATGTACCTGCTGGGATTTTCGATTAACCTGCTGACGCTGTTCGGTTTGATTTTGGCGATCGGTATTGTGGTGGACGATGCGATTATCGTGCTTGAAAACGTTGAGCGTTTGATGAGCGAGGAAAAGCTCTCTCCGCGCGAGGCGGCGATCAAGGCGATGCAGGAAGTGTCGGGGCCGGTGGTTGCGGTGGCTTTGGTGCTGTCATCGGTGTTTTTGCCGATTGCGTTTCTCGGCGGTATGACCGGCGTGATGTATAAGCAATTTTCGGTAACCATTGCCGTTTCGGTATTGATTTCGGCATTTGTCGCCTTGACCTTAACCCCGGCTTTGTGCGCTTTGATCATTAAACCCAACCGTCAGCATCAGGAACCTAAGGGCTTTTTCAAATGGTTTGATAACTTTTTTGAATGGGTGACGGAGCTTTATATTTCCGGCGTGCGTTTCTTCCTGACGCATCGAAAAGCGG
This sequence comes from uncultured Azospirillum sp., assembly GCA_902489675.1. Classification (GTDB taxonomy): domain Bacteria; phylum Pseudomonadota; class Alphaproteobacteria; order RF32; family CAG-239; genus JAFUYI01. The sequence goes on from CABUAP010000016.1 coordinate 9,899, forward strand.
CAACGTTCAGTTTTCTGGCTGTTTTGGCAGCGATTGCTCTTTTGTTTAAAATTGTACCGGGTGGTTTGGTACCGGGTGAAGATCAGGGCAATCTGCTGATGGCTTACAGTATGCCGGAAGCTTCGTCTTTGCGCAGAACAACGAACTTTACCGGTTCGGTAGTGAAACTGTTGGAAAAAGATCCGAATGTGAGTAATGTGCTGACAATTAACGGCTACAATATGTTGTCGTCGAGTCAAAATACCTATTCCGGGATCAGTTTTATTATCTTAAAAGACTGGGGACTGCGGGAAAATGCCGATCAATCGGCCGATGCGTTGGCACAGCTCTATACCAAATACGGTATGAGCCAGCCCGAGGGTATCGGTTACGCTTTCTCAATGCCGCCGATTATGGGTATGAGTATGTCCGGCGGTTTTGAAGGATATGTCCAAAACCGCGGCGGCAAAAGCTCCAGCGAACTGATGGATAAAGTTACGGAATTTGTCAATGCGGCCAATGCCCGGCCGGAACTCAAAAATGTCCGCACTACTTTTTCGGTCAGCACGCCGCAGTACCGGGTAGATCTTGACCGTGAAAAGGCACGGATTCTCAATGTGTCGATTGATGCGATTTATGCAGTGATGCAGTCGACTTTCGGCAGCTTGTATGTCAATGATTTTACCTACAAAGGGCGCAATTTCCGGGTGATTTTGCAGTCGGAAGGACGTTTTCGCCGCACACCGGATGACTTGCGGTATGTTTATGTCAAATCTAACGTCGGCGAATTGGTGCCGCTGTCGACTTTGCTGAAGGTTGAGCGGGTGACCGGACCGGAATTGGTTAACCGTTTCAATATTTTCCCGGCGGCCAAAGTGTTGGGAGATCCGGGTGACGGCTATTCTTCCGGTCAGGCAATTGCCGCGATGGAAGAAGTGGCGGACGATGTTTTGGGCGCAGATTATTCGTTGTCGTGGATCGGTTCCGCTTATCAGGAAAAACTGACCGGCGGTGCCTCAACGCAGGCGTTTGTGTTCGGTTTGATCATGATCTTCCTGATTTTGGCGGCGCAATATGAGAAGTGGTCGCTGCCGTTTGTGGTAATTTTGTCAGTACCGTTTGCGGTGTTGGGCGCCTTGATCGCAATTTATATGCGCGGCATTCAAAATGACCTCTATTTTCAGGTCGGTTTGGTTACCCTGATCGGTCTGGCGGCCAAAAACGCGATTTTGATTGTTGAGTTTGCGGTGATGGAGGTTCAGCGTGGGTTGACTTATGCCGAAGCGGCAATCAGCGCGGCCAAACTGCGTTTTCGTCCGATTGTGATGACCTCGCTGGCGTTTACTTTCGGCGTTTTGCCGCTGGCTATTTCGACCGGTGCAGGCGCGGGCAGCCGTCATGCCATCGGAACCGGTATGATCGGCGGTATGATTTTGTCGACCTTTGTCGCCACTTTGTTTGTGCCGATGATGTTCGCTATTATCGGCGAAACGTTTGATGAGGAAAATATTCTTCGGCGCAAAATCAGCAAGCGGGCACAGAAACTCGGTCGGCCGCAGTTGAAAGGAAAACTGCGTTAAGACGCGAGGAGTACCACTTTCTGCGGTAAGAGAAAAGGGACGGATAAAACCGTCCCTTTTGGTTTTGGTACGCTATAGACTACTTCCATTCTAATGGGGGTGAATGCGAAAAACACCCCCTATACCAGCGAGTATGGTCAGCTCTAATGGGTATCTATCGGGAGGCGAGATATTTTGGGGATGATGGGGAAGCGGGACGCTTGAGAGGTTGGACGTTTAACGGCAGATATTTAGCTTCGGTACCGGCAGTGTTTAGTTGACATCGCCGAGGATAAGCGTTTGTGTTACTTGGTTAATATTTTTCAGCCAGGGAATGATCGCTTGGGGAAAGAAATCGGAATCTGCCAGCCGGTCAATTTCGATCCAACGGATTTGCTGGCCTTCGCTGTCGGGGCTGCTGCCGTTACTAAGAGATGAAAAGTCTTCAACCTCGCAGAGGAACATCAATTCCGCCTGATGAAAACACGGTTCGTCAAAGGGAGAATTATGGTTCTTGGCGATATAGTCGCGGACAAAAAGCAACCGTTGGGGACTAACATTGAGATTGAGTTCTTCCCGGCATTCTCGAATTAAAGCCTGTTCCATGGTTTCGCCCCACTGGTGTCCGCCGCCGGGCAGCTTGCAGAAACGTCCGCGGCCGTAGTCGCAGCTTTCGACCAGAAGTTTGCCGTCACGGATAATGACGGCCTTGATTGAGTAGCGGAAAATCTTGTCCATTGCCTTTCCCCGGGTTGTTAAAAGACAAGAATAGCCGTTTTGCCGCCGGTGTTCAATCTTTTTTTGCGGGATGAAACGCCGGACGGGAAAGCAGGGCGGAAAATTTTGCGGCGGTCAGTCTTTGTTTTTTCCGGGTTTGAAGCCCATGGCTTCCGAATTGATACAAAAGCGAAGGCCGGTGTCGCCGGGGCCGTCCTCAAATACATGACCGAGGTGTGAACCGCAGCGGGCGCAAGTGACTTCGACCCGTACCATGCCGTGGCTGAAGTCTGCCGTTTGTTTGGTGCTGCCGGGAATGGCGCGATCAAAACTCGGCCAGCCGCTGCCGGAATCAAACTTGTCATCGGAACGGAAAATCGGGTTGCCGCAAGCAGCACAGCTGAAAGTACCGTCTTCTTTTGAGTTAAGGTATTTACCGGAAAATGGTTTTTCGGTGCCCTTTTCTCGCAATATTTTGTATTGTTCGGGTGTTAGGCGCTTTTTCCATTCGGCTTCGCTTAAATTCAGCGGCGGTGTTTTTCGCGAGCAGCAGCTTTTTCCTTGTTTGGCAAGATATTTCTGATGATATTCTTCGGCCGGATAGAATTCGGCTGCCGGTATCACTTCGGTTACCACGGGAGAAGGATACATTTCCGATTGGTTTAGTTCTTCTATTTTGGCCAGCGCTTCGCTTTTTTGTTCCGGTGTGAAGTAAAAGATGGCGGAACGGTATTGGGTTCCGACGTCCGGTCCCTGACGGTTGAGAGTGGTCGGGTCATGATTGGCAAAGAATATGTCAAGCAATTGATCGTAGGTAACCAGATCGGTATTAAAAATCACTTTAACCGCTTCGGCATGGCCGGTGTTGCCGGTACAAACCTGTTGGTAGTCGGGGTTTGCGGTTTGTCCGCCGGTATAACCGACCGTGGTGGAAATAATGCCGGGAACGGTATCTAATACGGCTTGGATTCCCCAAAAGCAGCCGGCGGCAAAAACAGCTTGCGATATACTCATATTTTTTCTCCCGTTAACTTGTTTTGCCTGATATAATCCTCACTTTCGGCGCTTTCAATCGGTGTATAACTTTAAGGCTTTAATCACCAGTGGCGATGTGTTTTTTGCCGTTAAGTCATTTTTATTTAGCCACAAGGCTCCGTCAGAATCCAGATCGGAGATATTGCCGTCGGGGCTGCCTTTGACCATACAGTCAAATAAAACAGCAGTGTGAAACAATCCGCCTGGACATCCGTTATCTTCCGTAAAACCGCGGAAATAAAATTTTTCTTCTCGGCGATTTTGGGCTAAAAGCAGCCGACAACCGGTTTCTTCCGTTAATTCGCGGGCAAGAGTCTGTTCTTCACTTTCACCTGGCTCCGGAGAACCGCCGGGCAAATCGAAAAGACCGGTATACGGCCCTCTTTTTTTGCGGATCAGCAGGATTTTGTCATTTTGGTGAATAATGGCATAGATACCGTGATGGGTGCGAGTGACGGAAAGGGTATCGCTTTCCCGTTTGATAACCTCTGCCGCCAAAGCTGATTCTTCGCGGATCCAACGGGGAAGTTCAGCAGCGTTCGGGGTGTTAAACGGCTGCCACCGCCAAGCCTGATGTTCGTCAGAAAGGCGTATTGTACCGGATAAATATCGGGCAAGATAGGTAATGCCGTAGATGACTTCGTTATCTTTTTCTGAAAAATTCCATGTTTTGAGCGGTTGTTTGATTTGTACCGTCAATCCGGTTTCTTCAAAAATTTCTCTGGCCAATGCCTGTATAGGGGTTTCTCCACTCAAAATACCGCCGCCCGGTAAGTCATATTCTTTAGGGTGTTGGCTGCGCTCCAGCAGCAAAAAGCAATTGTTGCGCACAATGACGGCTTTGGTTGCTAAACGAATGCGGTTCATAATTCTCTCCTTGTTTGTGTTTATTGTAGAGGCGGAAAGAAAAATGGCAAATGTTTTTTGAGGCATAAAAAAACACCGCCGTTGATATGCGGCGGTGTCGGACAGAACAATGTTCTTATTTAATTTCTTCGATCAGCAGTTCGCTCGGTGCGGTTGTCTGCGTATTCTCGATGGTGTAAGACACTTTTTTGACCGCCGGTTTGGTGGTTGTGGTGACAACCGTTTTTACCTGCGGCTGAGTTGTAACCACAGTTTTAACTTCCGGCTGAGAAGTGACAACTGTTTTGACTTCCGGTTGAGCTACGACCTGAGTGTTGGTAATAATCTTTTGATTGATGACCGGTTCTTTTTCATAGCTGACGGTCGAAGTTGTTTTCGGCTCGTAAACGGTGGTATAAGTCGTCTTTTTATAGATAACTTCTACCGGTTCGCGAGTTTGTCTGACAACCGGAGCGCAGCCGGTGCAGCCGTTGTTGTTGACAACGACGGGAGCAGGAACGGGAGCCGGTGCCTGAACGTCAATGGTGGTAACGGCAGCCGGAATGCTGACGGCGGTAACCGGAACGGCTGCGGGAGCCGGACGCGGGGCAGCGTAAACAGGCTGCTGAGCCACCAGAGTGATGCGGCGGGGTTGAGGTCTGGCCTCTTTATAAACATAAACTTTTTCAGGCGCTTTGGTTGTTTCTTGCTTGGCCGGGCAGTCTTTGCGGGAGTAGAAATGCGAATTGCAGTCCTGATCATATTTTTTGTAAATAGATCCTTCGGCGCAGGCGCTGACAAGGAAAAGGAGGGAGAATACAAATAACTTTTTCATGTTTTTTCTCTTTCGTTGATTGATAGCTTCAATATAGCAAATTAGCAAAAATTTTAAATACACTATAATCTTTTTTTCTAATTTGTCAAATTCTGTTTAAAAAAATTTATATTTTATATAATCTCTTAAATA
>CABUAP010000017.1 GCA_902489675.1 uncultured Azospirillum sp.
GCCCTCGCTGCCCTCAACGGCGGCATCGGCGGGGACTTCTTCATATTCCCATTCCCAATCTTCACCGTCGGCGCTTACTTCTTGAACATCGTCAAAAGCGCCGTCGTCATCGGTTTGCAGAGAATAATCATCGTTTTCGGCGGCTTGTGAGTAGCTTGTACCTAAACCGGTTGCTTCTGATGCATAATTTTCCGTATTGGAAGTGGTGGTGTTGGTTTCGCTAAAACCCCAGTCCCAATCATCACTGATGTCATTATCTTTAATGTTCTCTGTATCGGCAAAAGCGGTAGAGATTGTCATTAACTTGCGCAGCATCGGAGAAATTTGCGGCTCATTTTCTTTCGAAGCAGCAGGTTGTGCGGCTTGTTCGGCAACTGTTTTTGCTGTGTTTACAACCTCTGCGGTTGTCGGTGTTGCCGTTTTTTCTTTTGCTTGTTCTGCCAAAGGTTGGGAAACGGTTTCGCTTTCCGCTTTATTGTCGGGCAGTTCTTTTTTGTTTTCTTCTTTTGTCTTTTCCAAAGAAGCGTTTGGCGACTGCGGTTGTTCTGTTTGTTTCGATTCATTTATGTCCGATTCGTCAGTTGTAACCGTATTTTCCGCATCACGATTTTTCTTCTTTTTCTTCTTCTTTTTCTTTTTCGGGGCATCTTCTGCTGCAGCGGCCGCTGTCGGTACTGTTTCTGCCGCCACGCTCGGTATGGTTTCTGCTGCCGGCGCAGGGGTTTCTTCCGTATCAGCCTCGGGATCTTCCGGCAGATATTTGTTGATCATCGGGGTTTCAACGGTTTTTTCTTCCGCTTTTTTATCAACAGGAACCGGTGTTTCATAAGCAGCCGACACGGCATCAACCGGCAGCTCCCGAGAGGCTGCAACCGGTGCCGGCATCGGCATGGGCATCGGTACGGCAACAGTTTGTACCGGCGCTGTCTGCAATTGGCTCAAAGCGGCGATAATTGCTTCGGTTGACTGGCGCTGGCTTTCTTTTAAGGCCGAGGAGATCAGTGCCGAAAATTCCTGATTTTGCGCGCGGGCAATATCGCGGAAAAGATTGGCCTGCATCCGCATGATCTCTTCCACCTTGAGATTGTTTTGTCCGCCGCCCAACGTTGCGTCTTTTTTCAAACTCTCCAACGTTTCGATGATTGTTTGGGCCGAGTTTTTCTGACTTTCTTTTAAGGCCATCGAAATAATGGAGGAAAATTCCTTGCCTTGGGCTTTCAGTGCCTGCTCTACCGATTCCATAGCCGGCTGTCCTTTGGGGGAAGAGGCGGCATAAGTAATCGGAGTCGGCGCCTTGCCTTCATTGATTTTCTGAAACGATTCAATCAACGCTTGGGTGGAAACCTTTTGGCTTTCTTTGATTGCGGTAGAAATGATCGAAGACAGCTCTTCTTTTTGATTTTGCGTTGTTTCTTTCAGAAAAGTCGATTGAGCTTTGACCAGATCGTCTACGATTCCCTTCATTTGCAACGGCGCCACGCTTTCGCCGCTGCCGTCAGCGGCAATAAATTTCATCTGGCTGCCCTGTTCAATCAGCTTGGTCAGATTTTCCTGCAGTTCCATAAATGAACGGGCAATCATCTGATTGTCTTCCAGGCGTTTTTTTTCGGAGTTTTCGATTGCTTCGGCCAAAGCTTTGGAAATGATATGAGTAAAAGATTCATCCGCAACCAGTTTCATCGGGCCATCAAAGCTGATATTGGCGCCGTCTGCGCCGCCGGCAACGGTTGTTGCCGGACGCGAGTTTTGAAGCTCGCGGATAATTTCTGCATTAGATTGAGCTAAGCTGCTGGCCAGAATTTTGGCAAAATTGTCACCATTGATAATTCCTTCGCCGCCACCGGTTGAGGTATGCGGTTGAGCCGATGACAAAGCCTCTTGCAAAATGTTGCTGTTTTTGGCGGTGCTGTGATGGGCAACGGGTTCCAGCCCCTTGCTTTTTTGTTCCTGATCTTCCATATATTCCTGCAGCGGCGTTCCGCCCGGCAGGCTTTGAAAGATGGCTTTAACTTCCGGCGGCAGCTCCAGCAGCATTTTGTTGAAAGCTTCTCTTCGCTCATCGCTGAAAATATGCAGTTGGCGGAAAATATTTAAAAAACGCTGCGCAACAATGATCGGCAATTCTTCATTGTCGTTTTTGTTCTGGCCGAAACTTGCCGAACTGTTGATATCTTCTGCCACAGTCGTTCCCCCCTTGAAATATATATAGGATATACTGAATACAACATAAAGTCAAATCCATAAATGTCAATCAAACAAACGCGGCAGGCATAAAAAAACCGCTCTTTCAAAGAGCGGTTTTACAAGAACAATTTTTTACAAATAAATTGCCACAACTTTATGCAGTTTATTCAGATCATTGTTGTCCAGTTTAATTCTTTCGTCCGGGTTCCAGCGGATACCGTACAATTTGCCGTTATCGTCCTCACGGATGCTGACAACCATAACTTCTTCCGGATCAACCTGATAAATAGCGATATCACCGACGCTGACCACTTCCTGCGGATCGGCCAGCAATATGGAGCGCGCCGGCAGCAAACTGCCTAAGCGTCTTGTGCAAAGGTTCAGCCCGTAAGCGTCTTTTTTGCCGTTTAGCACCGCCGGACGTCCGACCCATTTAATTTCCTTCTCGCTGTCGATGATAACGTTTCCGTCTTTGCCCGGAATGCCGTATACCGGAACTTTCTGGCTGTCGCGCGGCGCGGCGTCAAAAGCGGAAATGGCGCCTCTGGGATTGGAGAGCAGTTTATATTTAGCATCGTTGCGCTGGATAATTTCTTCCAGCATCCCCTTGCCGTCCAGATTTTTAATTGCGTCTTTCAGCTCATCTGTTGTATATCCGAGTGATTTCGCAATATTTTTCATCTCTTTGTCGGATACTTCGCGTTGTCCCATTTCAATACGGTGATATACGGACAAGGTCATATCCGAACTTTCCGCAACTTCGATCAAGGTCAGGTTTTTCTCGTTACGGATCTGCCGCAATCCTGCGCCAAGCGTTTTCAGCCCGGCTTTTTCGTTGATTTTGTTTCTTCTTTCCTGCTCCCTGCGCCACGAGAGAATAACATCTTCCTGCGAATTTTGCTCATTAACAAACAAATCCTGCATCGGGCAGTCCAAAAGCTCCGCCACCCGTACCAGCTGTTCCTGATCAATCCGACGATATCCTTTTTCGATTTTGGAAATGGCAGACAGGCTGACGCCCAAATGATCGGCCAATTCCTGCATGGAGCGTCCGCGCAATCTTCTGTACATTCTGATTTGGTTAGGGAAAATAATTTCTTCCATAATTGCCACCTTTGCCTTGTTTAGATACTAAAATTTTTACTAAATAATAATCTAACTTTAGAATTAATCAAGAAATTTGCACAAAAGATGACAATTTTGTGCAAAAAAAGTGGCGAAAATGAAAATTTCCGCCACTTTTTTGACTATATTTTTTAAGGAAATCAGTTGAACTCTTTGAACGTGTACTTCTTATTTCCTTTTTTGCCGACTTGTTCGGCAAAGTTTTGCATATCCTTTTGACCAAACATGATTTCTCCGGCCGGGATATTGTCTGCCGTGTCGCCGTTTGAGTACAACGGGCGATTGGCTATTTGGGAATAATATTTGCTGAAGGCATAGCGATTTTCAACCACTGTTTCCTTGCTGCCGTCGGCATTGGTCTTTGTCGAGATATAAGACTTCCGCTGGACAATGCCGTCGGTGGCAAAGGATTTGCCGTTGCCTTTGCTGTCCGTGTGCTTAAACTCTGACAACACGCGGTTGTTGGCGCCAAACGAAACCTTAAAGCTTGAACGGCTGCCGTCACTGTATGTCTGGTTGATGGTCCAGGTTTCGCGTCCTTCTTCATCGCTTCCTTTTTCGATGGTTCGGCTTTCAAAAGAGTCGTTCATCTGCGCCAAAGCATTGCCGCCCATCCTTTCCTGCATCACTGCCTGAACAAACATCACCTGTTTGTCTTCTTCGCTGAGCAGAGTATTTTGCATAAAGTTGTTGACCACTTCCTGATTATAGGTTCCGTCTTTACGCATGGCATATTTCAGCAATGCAGCATTGATTTTGGCCTGTTCTTCCGTTTTGGCGCCGTCTCGGTTATATTTGCGCGTAACGGTGGCATAAGCATCGGTTTCGACCTCCGTCCGTCTTCCTTTTTTATCCTGAATGGTAACGTTCATTTTGGTGTTGCCGCTGGCATCGGTCGTAAATGTCCGATATTCCTTTTTGCCGCGGATTCTTTGCCACAGGCCGGTTGTATCGTACATTTCGGTTCCGTCGCCGTTGGGGTTTTGAACACGGCGTACCGGCTGGAACATATTGTGACTAACGGGACTGCCTATTTTGTTGGAATCTTGTGCCATATTTCTCCAGGCGTTGATAGATGCCCGGTGATAGCCTTCCGAAAGGACGTTTCCGGCAGCTTTTCCGGCTTTCATGGCGCTTTTTGCGATCGGTTTGCCGACAGCCATACCCGGACGTTTGAGGAAAAACTCGTTGGCAAACGATCCGGTCGGGCTTCCGATGTCGTTCATTTTCAATCCGCCGGCAAACTTGTCGGCAAAAGACTTCATTTCGCCAAGGACGGCCCAGCCGAGGAAACATACGGCGACCACTTTGATAACCTCAACCATCCACCAGAAGAATTTGATCGTGATCCCAATGTCTGTATCACCGATGATTTGATTTAAGGTATCTGCCGCAATTGAAGCAATAATATAAATGATGATCGACAGGAAAATGAAACTAAATACTGCATTTAAGAATATTTCCCAAATTTTTTGCAGATAGTTTGCCGTGACCTTAAAGGCAAAAGCGCCCAATGCTGCCGGCAGCAAAGCAACCGCAATTGACAGTTTCAATACACAGTCTACCAGCAGGAACGGATAAATCAGCAACAGCAGCAATCCGCCGATGTAATAGAATATCGCCGTAATCAAATAGGCCAAATGGGGGAAGACGATCATCACCGCATTTTCCGAACTCCAAGCCAAACACCAGCTGAGTTCGCCCATCGCCAAAATATCGCCGATCTGGTCTTGGATTGCTTTGATGGTGCACAAAATTCCGGTTCCCATTGACGGCGAAAGACCGCCTTTATCTGCACCGACAATCGTCAGTTTGTCGTCGCCCAAAGTGCAGGTATCGGAAATTTTACCGGCCAGCTGTGCCACTTTCAACCCGGTGGAGAAGACCGGATCAACGCTCAAAGCCAAGATCTGGCTCAACCCCGAATTGAGCAATATCACCACCACCAATACTCGGAAAGCCTGATTGAGCAGTGTTTTTATATAAATTCTCGGTTCTCGGATTTCCATAGTGGAAACAAAACGAATGGTAACAAAAGACAACCAGATGGCAAAAGCAACCATCACGACAACGACCACGGCTTTAGCCAAAGCGTCAAAAGATTGCTTGGCCATAACACTGGCTGTGTTAAACAGAATTTCAAACGGTTTGCAGAAAATGCAGCCCCATTCGCGATAGCTGTTGCGCACTTCTTCGTAAGGCGCACAGCTGGAAGAACCTTTCAGCGGGGTTTCCGAATTGCTGGCGCTGGATCCGATCGAAACGGCAGTTGTGCCGACAGCGGCATCAATCGGCGTGGAGCTGGATGCGGCAAATGAAGCATCTTTGCATTTCGAAAGCCCGCTTGACGGAACCGGTGTCTTACAGTTACAAATGCTTTGAACCTGATCGCACATCGGGTTGACCAAGGCATCGCCGGGGCCTCGCAGTTCAAAGTGCAGGTGAGGGCGTCCGCAGGCGCCGCCGGTACCGCCGACATAACCGATCAATTGTCCTTTTTTAACTACCGATCCTTCTTTCAAACCGCTGATCGGTTTGTTGGTCAGGTGGCCGTAACGGGTGGTATAGGTTCCATCGCATCCTTTGTGTTCAATATACACAACGTTTCCGTAACCGCCGCCGCTGCTCTGGCAAACCCCGCGTGCCGGTTCGGCAACACCAAAAGAATAACGGCTGATCACACCGTCCATTGCTGCCGTTACCGCGGTTCCCAAACCGGCGGCATAGTCCATACCGTTGTGGTTACGCTTGCGGCTCCAACCGGTACCGCGGAAGCAGACATCTTCCGGAATACGCGCAACATTGGTAACCGGCATGGTATTAAGACAAGCCCCGGCGGCTTTATTGGCATCTTCAATACACTTTGGACTGATGTCATAACGGGCTTTGCGGCCGTCAGGACATTCGGGAGTTACGCTGCCGCCATTCATTTTAACCGTGCAGGACCCGGCAGCTTCTGCACCGAACGATGTTAAAACGGCAAATGCCAGCATCGCAATAAATACGATTCCTTTAATGCCTTTTCTTTTATCTGCGGTTGTCATTGTCGTCGCTCCCACTTATTTCTTTTTATTTCCGGTTCCCAGTATCTTGTCGGCAGCCCCGCCGATCAGATCATCGCTTTGCTGCTGTGACTGCTGATCTTGTCCTTGCTGCTTTTTCTGCTCATCCGAGCTGTCTGCGGAATTGGCTGTTTTTTCGGCGGTTTTTCCGGCTTTCTCTGCAAATTTATTGACTGTTTGTCCGGCCTTTTTAATTTTACCGGTCACTTTTTCGGCTTTCTTAACGGCTTTTCCGGATTTCTCCATAATTTCCCCGCCTTTTTCCATCATCTTACCCATGGTTTTCATGGCTTTGGCCGCGGCTTTTCCCGCATTCAGCGAAGCCGATGCAGCAACCGTTGCCGCAGCACTGGCTGCAGCAGCTGTTTCCGTAACCGGTGCGGCAATACCGAAGGAAGCCGCCGTTCCGGCAAGAGCTGCGCCTTGTACGGCCTGATTTCCGGATTTAACCCCCTGATCGGCGGCAGACAGACTTTGATCAATATTGTCTGCGGCGGCTTGCAGCTGTTTTCCGCCCTCTTTCATCGCCTGACCGCTCTTTTCCATTGCGGCGCCGGCACCGCCTCCGCTGCTGCCTTTTTCTTTCATCGCGTTTTTATCTTTATTGGGATCCAAACCGGTCATTGACTTGGCGCTTTCCATAGCCGACGGTTTCTTCTTGCTGCCACCGTCGCCGTTCAAATCGCCTTTGCTCAGTTTGTCAACACCGTCTTTGACATCGCCCATCTTGTCAAGCATACCTTTGTCTTCGTCTTTATTTTTATTAAACATTTTATTGGCGACGAAGTTAAAACCCTTACCAACGCCGACACTGGCCTGGTGCGACGCAATCTTACCGGCAAATTTAACCGGTTTCATTGCCTGTTTTTTGGCCATATCCGTAGCCTGTGTCAATTTCATGTGCATCGGGTTGTTGTCGCCGAATACTTTGTCAGTAAAGAATTTGTTGACATAATCACCATTAGTCGAACCAATCAGCTTAATGGCGAACAAGTAAGCAAATAAAATAATGATCCAACCAAAACTCCAGAAGGCCAGCTGTTCGTCAATATAATCGGCGTCGCCGTCCTCAATAGCCGTCATCATTTTTTCGGTGCCGTCCATTTCTTTTGTCAGGATTGTATCGATACTGGCATTCATCGCGTCTTGAGAGCCGACATCAAGTGCATTGCTGACCAAGGCCAGACCGGCTGCTACCGTCATGGCCAAAAAGATCAAAATACCAGCCGATTTAAGAATAATGCTGAAACAGCTTGCAAGTCTGTCTTTGGTCACATTGAACGGCCACAAGCCGACGGTGATCGGCAGGGCGATGATCGCAAAGCCCAGCTTGAACGAAATATCGACCAGATAATAAGTGACCGAAAGCGTCATCATAAAGCCCGAGAACCAAATAAACGCACCGCTAAGCCAGATCCAGATATTGGGAATACGGGCAATCTTCCAGTCATATGCGCCGGCGTGCGTTGCATGACAGGTCAGCATATGTCCGATTTCCAAATGGGTGGAAACCGTGTAGTCTACCGCTGCGATGTATTGCTGCAATTGGTTGAGAAAATGAGCAGGGATCGGGCCGTCTTTAAATAAGTAGGCGCTGTCCAACTGCAAATTGCTGATATCCAATCCGCTGCCTGCTGATGCGCTGGCCAGCATGGCGATACCAAATTGTGCGCCGAAGTTCATAAACGGAACAACCGCATAATTAATAAAGAAATCAATTCCCGCTCCGATAACCAAATATGCGCCGAGAGCCTTAAAGGCCATCACCAGCAGATCATTGACCATCGCCATCGGCTCTATGTTTTTCAAAGACGAAAGCTGCTTCAAGATATAAAATGCAATCCAGAGCATAAGCCCTACAAACAAAATTTTATGTCCGGCCTCTTTGGAAACATCATATAAGTAAGTGCAGGCATTCATGAAACTGCCGATCAGCGCGGTCACAATATCGCAGGCATAACAACCTGATTTATAAATGGCGTCCATTCTTTCTTTGTTGCATTCTCTATTAGAAACGCCGAAGACGATGCGCGTGGCAACTTTTGCAATTTTTACCGCAGCTTTGGTCACAAATTTGCTGACTTGATAGATGGGATTATATGTTACCAGAATATCTTTTATAAACCCGCTGGGCAGTTCCGATTCTATTGTGTCAAATATCCCGCTTACGCCTTTATCCAATGCGTCTAAACCGGCGCTTAAGCCATCGCCGATCCGGCTTTTTCCATAGGCTAAAATATCAGGCCCCTTACCAGTGACTGTGTTGTAGAGTGCCCGTTTGAATTGGCGCACTTCGCGATCAAAAGCGGTAGATCCGCCGGCCGAATTATCGGGTTGCTGACGGTAGACTTGCGAATTTCCCGTCGGCGTCTGAGATATTTTTCCGACGATGTCCGATTCGGATATTTTAAAGGTGGGCTCTGCAGATGCGGTGCCCGCACAAATTATCAGCGCAAAGCAAACCGGCAGCAAGACCTTCAGATTTGCTTTCAGCTTGTTTAATATGTTCGTCTGCTTTGTCACTTCTCTATCCTTTCCTTAGCTTTCGTCTTCATCATCGCCGGCCAATTCCTGCAACTTGGATTTGCCGTGTTTGAAGGCTCCTTGTGCTGCGCGGAATTTTGATGATTTTGCAGCCGCTACGTTAACAGCAGTTTTCCCGACTTTGGAGGCAACCCCGCCCAAAGCCCATGTCGCAAGGGCAAAACCGGCTGCGGCAATACGTTTCTGGAAGTTGGCCGCGCCGCCGCCGCCGACCAATGCGCCGGCAATCGACTGTGCCAGTCCCATTGAACCTACCAACAGGAAACCAACCAGCATTAGCATCAAGAGAGGTTTGCTAAAGTCCGCCAGCGAGGTCTTATCGCCTTCAAACAATTCTTTGTTGTCAATCAGAATTTGTTGAATAGCAGCCAAAGCCATCAAAATCACAATTGCAATACACATCATGAAGGCGGCGGAATTTAATATTGTCAAAAACCCGGTCTTCGTCCATCCTCGAGTCGGTTTAAAGGCGTATGCCATGATCAAAATCGGCATCAGCAGCACCATCATTGCAAAACGGAACATACTGTCCACCAGATAAAATACAAATCCCAGTTTGATAAAGGTAAACAAAAGCATCATAATCAAACCGCAGATCAGTGCCATAAAACCGGGTTGAGCCATGATAATCCAACCGAGGCTATAACCAAAATTCAGGCGTTCGTTAATGGCACAAGTCAAACATTCCATCATCTGCCGCGGCGCTACTGGAAAGCCTTCCGGTGTTGCCGGATCCATATTGGCTACCGTGCAGGCAACGTTATACTCTGTTTCGACTTCTCCCGTAAACGGAATATACATTCTGCCGCTATATGCCATACTTGCACTGCCGGCATTTCCCTTCTCTGCAAAATGTCCGAGCATTTCGCTGCCCAATTCCAAAAAGGCATTATATATAGGGAACACGATCGAGTTCAAAACCCAGATCACTCCGGTTGTAGATGTTGCAAGCAAACCGCAGACAAAGCATATGAAAAACTTTTTCATCACTTCTGTCCACACTTCCGCAGGCGATTCTTCGGTAAAAGAACTGACGTGCTTCATGATTCTGAAAGACAGCCATACGGCAAAAGCAACCATCATTAAGGCCATAGCCCCCTGAGTCATTTGTCCGTACATGCCCATGGTAATACGACTGGTGGTGTCATAGATGGTACCAACTACGATAGATTGCCAACATTCGCGATGTTTGACTTCCAGAGTCGTGTTGTCTTCCATGTTTTCATCAATTGCCGAGTTATTACCTTCTACTCCCGAGCAGGCAAACAACAGTAACAATGCCGGAATAATAATCAGCAACTTCCAAAATTTTGCTATGTTAATGTTCTTTACCATCGGTGGTCTCCCTCAGCTTTATTTCTGGTTTTTCAAAGCTTCCATCAGGCTGCTCAATTTAGATTCGGCTTTTGCCTTTTCTTCCTCAAGTTTTTTAATTCTTTCGGCTTCCTGACTGACTGTACCTGTCGCGGCGCTTTGTCCGCCCCGAGCTTTGAGCTGTTTTTGCAACTCGTTCCGTTCAATTTCAAGGTTAGCGATTGCTTGCTGCAGTTCCTCAATTTGTTTTTGAGCTTTTTTATCTGCCGCGTTGCCCTTATTGTCGTTTTTGTTGCCGTTATTATTGCTCGGGCGTGTGTTTTCAACCTTTCCGGATTTGCCGGAAGATGTACCGTTTGCCGCTGCATTTTGAGCAGCCGCCGCAATTTTGTCTTTTGAACTGCTGACAATTTGATCAGCTTTATCTCTTGCGGTGTCATCTCTTGGTCCGGCTGCTGCAGCGCCGTTGTCATTAACCGGTGCTCCGGCCGTTCCCGATTCGCCGGTTGATGCCGGTCGATCCGTGCCGGTTCCGTTTTCGGCATTTGCCGATTCGGGGTTCATGCTGTTCGGCGTTACAACTCCGGCGCTGCCGCTACCTTCTCGATTATTATCATTAACGGAAGAATTGCCGCTGGTTTGTCCGGTTCTGCCGTTTTGTGCACCGCCAGACTGACCGGCTGCCGCCGAATTTTCTGCGGTTACGCCGGTAACGGCGTTCTGTCCGTTGAGTTCCTGATTGTCTCCGGCTCCGTTATTGCCGGCAGCCCGGTTATTTGCTGCGGCGTTAGATTGGTTTCTGGCTGCATTGCCTCTGTTTTGCGCATCGGCGCTTCTGTTACCGTTGCCGCCGCTTCCTCCGGTGCCTCCGGTTCCGCCGCCGGTACTACCGCTGCCTGCTGCGCCTTTCAAGCCCAAACGTCTGCCGACCGCAGCCAAACCATTATACATTTTACGTCCGACAACTTCTTTACCCTGTCTGATTTTGTCATTAACCCCAAAGGCCTCACCGGCATGGTGAGCTGTCTTTCCGGCAGCTTTGAGAGTTCTGGTCGTGCCCCATTTAGCCGCACCGGCACCAAGAGAAGCAATGTTGGATCCGATTCGTCCTTCCGAACCGCCGCTCATCGTGGCGGCCAGCGTAACGGCCTCGGAACAGAGCTTAAACCCGAAGATGCAGCACAAAATAAGGAATAACAGTCCCATCAGACCGATACTCATAATATCAACCAACGGTTTGACTTCGTTGGCATTGACGAGTTCCATAATTTTGTCATAACCGCCTTCACCCCCGGTCACCGCCTGCAAACTGAGTTCAATATTGACGCTGACGACTAGGCCTAAGAAAACAAAGGTGAAAAACGTGTTCATGAACATCGTCCAGCCTTTGGATGTGTATCCCGACGTCAGCTTAAACGGCCATGCTGCAATCAAAAACGGCATCAACCCGCCGACTACGCCCAATCTGACAACGGCATCAATCAGATAGAAGCCGAAAGCCAAACATACCAACCAACTGAATACCCAGATAATCAAACCGCTGGCCAGCATCGTCATATCCGGCAGTCCGTACCAGTGTCCCGCTTCGTTATGGGATACGCACATCAGTGAACTGCCGATGGAGGTGGCTACCGCAAGCTCTTGTTGAACCGAGCGGACAAAGCAGTCGATTTTGGCAAAAAGGGCGGAAGTGTAATAACCGGAAGCTATAGTTATGCCATCTCCTAATTGGCTGGCGCTGGCGCAAGCCGTAAAAGAAGAAGATGCATTGCTGGAAGCGCTGCGGAACAGAAAGGCTCCGCCAAATTCCATCGCCGCACCCAACAGCGGTTCAAGAACAAATTCGTAAAGATCACTGACACGGGTCAAAATCAGATATGCCAGCAAAACTTTAAAGCTCATGGTCAATAGATCGGTTAAATATTTCGGACCGTCTTGTTTTGTAAAAGAACTGACTTGTTTTAAGGTTACAAAAGCAACATACAGAGCAAAGCCGATCAACAGCAGATTTTTAAATCCGCCGGCCAAAGCGTCATAAGAAGCAATGCTCATTGTTTGTGCGGTGTTAAACAAAATGACAAACAGCGGACACAGAATGCATTTCCGGCTTTGTTCCAGTTTCAGCGGCAGCGGCACACAGCCTTCCATCAACCCGCCGATGGTTTTCATATCTTTATCCATATAAATCTTCTGTCCTTTCGGGGTTTCGTAAATGGCAACGGCATTAGCTGCCTGATCAAGCTGATCAAGTTTGTCGGGAATGGATTTCAGATTGCCGGTCAGGATATTGGAACCGTCGCCCTGAATGTCTTTGGCGGTAGCTACTGCCGCATCTATATTGGCTGCCGTTTCGGCATTTCTGTATTGTTCGAGGTCGGCAGAGATTTCATCCGAGGATCGGAATACGTCCTGAGCAGCACCGCTGACAACATTCCACACGCCGGAAAAGAAACCGTCTGATCCCTTGTACCGTGCAGCTGCCGCATTAGCCGCACCGGACACGTTGTTCAAGCCAGACCCTTTTGCCGCCAAATCTTTGGCGTCTTGGAAAGAAACAGCTTTAATGTTTTTTGATTTATAGCCGGCCATGGCTGCGGCCTGATTTACAGCCTCTTGTCCGCCGGCTCTGATTATTTGTGCGCCGGCGACATCGCCAATCGGTCCACCTAATCTATCTCCCACTATACTTCCAGTGTCACCAACCCACGCCTGTGCATGAGCAAGATTCGGTAAAAATGCAAATAATCCCCATGCCAGGAGTCCAAAAATCACTTGTTGTTTTAATTTTCCAGTCATTGTCATTTCCTTTTCCCAAAGGGATTACCCAATACTTTTAACCCTATCAACAACACAATAATCACCAGCCCGAAAGCATAGAGAGCTGCGTGCTTGAAGGTAAAAAGGTTCCAAAAATCAAAGTAATACATCGCGGCAAATGCCAGCAAAATACCCAGATTTATCGCCACTGTCCTCATATACACCACTCCCATTTTTAACCAGTATAACACAAAAAAATACAAAAGATTGTTACAGTTTTTTTATTTTTTTGCGTCGGTTTGTCATTTTAAAATTTCCCCGTTCGCAAAAAATTTCTGCAAGCCTGAATCGTCTTTTTTTCAGCAGCCGAATTCGTCTTCCATGTTTTTATGTTTATAATATCTTTTGCTCCGGGCAAAAACGAATCGCTCGGTTGCGGAAAAATATACTGCCAGCTTTGCGGCGAGAGATCGCGAATCGCATCAGTTATTTTGTTTCTCACGTTGATAATGCCGAACTCCGTCGATTCGGGAAAACGAGGAATCTGAACAATTCGGCGAGAATCGCAGGTGTAAATCATCGGGCCGAGTATAAAAAGTGCGATTTTACTGTTACATAAGCGTTCCCACAACCGGTAGCCGCGATTCGGTGGATTAATTTGGATTACTCTACCTGCTTTAATGATTTTTTGTTGTTGCGAATCGGTTCTTAGCAGCTGTCGCACAAGCAATCCGCCGATTCCGTCCGTAATAAACGATATCTCTTTCATGTTTTTAAGGTTGCTTAGCAGCAGTTCCATCTGGCGAACATGGGCTTTTAGTTCTTTACGGGTGGAGGGGTAATTAACTGCAATAGCGGAATAACCTTCCGATTCGCACATTTTAACCATCTGATTAAATTGATTTTTATTCCCTAACAGTCCGTGCAGTAAAATAACGGCTTTGTCCTTTGGAGGCGGCAATTGAAAGATTTGAACAGAGCGCAATAATGCACGATGGCATTCATCAAACGAACCGGATGCTCTTCTGATATCCCAAGAATCAAGCAATCGGCAGTGTTTGGTCAGACAATTTCTTTGAATGCGCCACTTTTGATAAACATAAATATCCTCCCATAATTGGCGTCCGCCAAGGGTAAAAAAAGTAAAAGACATTTTTTATCAATCTCTTAAGTTGTTGTTTTCCGAATTATAGCAGAAT
>CABUAP010000018.1 GCA_902489675.1 uncultured Azospirillum sp.
AGCACATCGCCGGAAGTCACAAAATCGGTATAATGACGACCGGCAAACATTCCCTTTTTTTCGTAAGAACGAACAGAATCGGCGCTGAAGGAAGTGGTGTTTGAGAGGATGCAGACCCGGCGTCCCTGACATACCGCATTTTCCAATGTTTCCAAGCTGCCGGGATAAAAGTGCCCGCCATCCCAAAAAACGCCGTAAGCATCGACCAGCAGCACGTCGAATCGATCGGAAATCTCGGCAAAACTTTCATATATCCACATAATGTTCTGTCCTCCTCAAAAAGATGCTTAATTATAAATAAAAAAATCGATAAAAACAATTTTTTTAAAATTAACTGGATTTTAGACATAGCTATGATATAATAGACAGAAAATAGACTGATAAAGGCAAAATTATGGGCAAATTTTCACCAAACAAAGACTATGCCATCCATGTTTCGATACACCGCGATTCTGAGCAACACAAGAAACGCGGTAAGGATCTTATGGCCCGTAAAAATAAAATTTTCGGCAAAAAGAAGGCACCGGAAGAAAAAGAAGTTAAACGCCAGACAGAAAATCAAACGCCTGAAATCAAAAATACCGAAATCAGAGCCACCCCGGCCGCGCCGGTATTGAGCGACAAAGAAGTCGGCGAACGGCTGGAACAGCTGACAGCAGCCTTCCGCGCCACCAACGGGCAAAAGGAAGAAGAAGAACTCCGTGCCTTTGCCGCACGTTATCACCTCAACCTACGGGTGGAAGCTGCTGTTTCCAAGTCCGACAAAAGTGTTATCGCGCGGATGGTTTTTAACGGCGGCGTTGAAAAACCGATGGGAAATTATTCGCCCAAATTTACCGATATTGCCAATTATCCATACAAATATACCGTTAACCCGGGCAAAGCGGAAGATTATGATTTGGAACATTCTACCGTTTGGCAGGCGATGAAAGAAGAACCGCGGCTAGCCGAGATGGAAGGAAAGCTGAAAGCAGCCTTGGCCAAAGCCGGCGTCCCCAAAGAAATTCTGCCGGAGATGAATATCAACGACTTCAAATACCTGATGTTCAATCATTGTGCCGCACAAAAAGGGTTGGGCTTTGCCAAGCTGTTTCAAGCTAAAGACGAAAACGGCAATCCGCTGACTTATAAGGACAGAAACGGGAAAGAAGTTCCGGTTTGTACCAGTGCCAAGCAGGAAAATGTTAAACGTTTTATCAAAGAAAATCCGCAATTTAAAGATATGATGCTGAAAATGCCCGGCATCAATAAGGCTTATGTTGACGCGCTCATCAACAAAATGTCGCAAAGCGGGCTGACCGATATGTCAAAGGAATTGGAACGGCATCCCGAATGGGCTAACCAACCGGCGCTTGACGTTCACCATATTATCAACATCAAAGACTGCCGTCTGTTTGAAGCGGAAGGAAAGTCTTATGCCGATGTCAACAGCTATGAAAATATGTGCATTGTCAGTAACGGTACCCTGCTTGATGCTGTTAACCGTTCGCGCGGAATGTCTGATGCCAATGACAAAACTGCTTCCGTCCACGGCAGCATTCATTCCGCAGATATGGTATTCAAAGACAAAACCGAAAACGGCGATATCCGCCGCACTATGGTTCGGCTGGAACCTCAGCCCGGCGTTCGCTGTATGCTCGGCTTCAGCGAAGACATGATGATTATTGAAAACACCCGGGAACAGCAAAATGACAACCGCCAATTGACGACGGAAAATTCCGAAAAACAAATGATAGATCAACAGATGATCATTCAAAACCTTCAAAACAACAGCAGGAGTATGTCGGCATGACAACGGACGAACTGATCAACTATTTGAAAGAAAATGAAGAGGTCGGACGCAATCGACCAATCTCCGAAGTTAAAATCGCCATCGGTGTCCTCAAGATGAAAGAGGCCGGATTTCCCGAACCGGGAACGGAATATTACAAACTGCTGCGCCATTTTAACGGATTGTCCAACAACGGTTGTTTTATGCTGGGTATTAATACCGAAAGCCCTTTTTTTCCGGATCTTTTGCAATATAACAGCAAGGAAAAAGAAAATATTGCCGCCGGGGAAGTCATTCTCGGTTATAATGAAGCTTTTTGGCTGGTTTATAACAGTGAAAATAAAAAATATCGGATTATTGACCCCGATGACAACTCAGAAGAAGGCAGCACGGATCATTTGGCCGATGCCTTGCCCGTAATTTTGCGTATTTGATTAATGAACGGATCAACAACATGATGGAATATATAAAACGAAAACTGTGCAAAATGAACGATCAATCCGACTGGATGGACAAAGTCGGCTATCCGCGTTATTATGAAGAAAACGGTCTTATAATCAAAGAAACGGAAGACGGGGAAAAGTTGATCGTTACCTTGAACGAAAACCACGAAGAAGTTATTACAGGAAAAATAAAATGAGAAAAAAACACCCTTGGATGGTCATTATCGCCGGACCGAACGGCGCGGGAAAGTCTACCTTTTATGATTTGGTGGTCAAAGATGATCCGTTGATGAAAAATGCGCCGTTTATCAATTTGGATAACATTGCCAAGGAAATTTCCGAACCTGACGAGAACCCCAACGACAATATGTTAAGCGCGGGAAAAATAACCTATGAAGAAGTGGAAAAGCATATTGAAAGCCGCCGCAGTTTTGTTTATGAAACCACATCTTCGGGCAAGGTGCATTTGCGTTTTATGGATGCCGCGCGCAAACAAGGCTTCAAAATTGCCACTGTTTTTATCGGGCTTTCCAACTCAATGCTTTCCTATTGGCGGGTAAAATCACGCGTTGCCAATGGTGGACATGATGTGCCTTTTGAGGATGTTAAACGCAGATACCCCAAAATTATGAAAAATTTTCCCGAGATGCTGAAACGCAGTGACATTGCCGGTGTTTTTGACAATTCCGGCCCCAAACCGTTTAAGCTGATTTTTTTGATGGATGACAAGGCTTTTCGTATTTTTTACAAATATCCGCGTTGGTTGGAAGAATCGATCAAAGAAAGAAAAACCAGCAAAGACATGATTATTATGCGCAACGCCTCATCCGTCCACAATTTAAATGATGTGGAATTGCGCGAAGTTTCAGACATGGCGTTAAATGCGGTTATTTACGGTAAAAACGGTCCGGTTCCCAATATTGCCGGAGCGCCTGACGCCATTCCCGCAGATATAAAAGAACTGGGCAAAGAATCGGCATTTGCACCGCAACCGGAAAATTCGGGTATCGGCGAATGGTTAAGAAAAGCCAAAAACAAAGAGCTTTGACCCTGTCTTAAAATTTTCTCAAGCCCTGTTTGTACCGGGCTTTTTTATTGGGAAAAAATGAGATGACAATAACGGAAAATAAACTTATCCATTAAGATGAGGGGCGTTGCACGGATTTAAAATAAAAGCCCCACATTAACAGGGGGCTTCGCAAAAGTTTAATAACCACCAAAATTATCCGACGGCGGAGGCGGATAGTTCCCATACTCCTGCTGCTGCTCAAAGCGGCGCTGCTGTTCATAATAACGCTGTTGGCGCGCTCTGGCCTCCTGTTCGGCAGCAGCCTCGTAGATCGCCGAAATAATAACATCTCGAAACTCACGCGGATGCGCAATATCCTGAATAATCATACTACTGTCATCATTACCGACCTGTACAATGGCATCCCCGGCACCAAACAAACGCTGAACCAGACTTTGAACAATCTGCACATCGTTAATCTTGGCCAAAGGAATATCCTTTTCCTTAATATTGATGATACCGCGGCGGACATAAACCCGCTGGTTGGTTACCGCATAGATCTTCAACTTATTGTCCACCCGCTTATATATATAGGGAATGAATAACAAACCGCCGACAAACATCATAATCCCGGCGACCGAATAAATATGCCCGATAAAACGGAAACGCTCCCCTTCGCCGACACCGCTCCACACGGCCAAAAACATCAAAATCCCGATAGACATCAACAAAGTCGGCAGCACAAACACTTTGTAGCTGAAATGAACTTCGATTTTGACATATTCGTTGGGGCGTAATTCTAATGTCATGCTGCGACTCCTTAATAGCTTTATGCTGCCGATTATAGTTTAATTTTTCGCTAAAGACAATACAGATATTTTTATTGCAAATTATAAAAAGCAATACTACCTTAATTGATGATTATTATAACTATTTGAAAGGGAAAACGATGACAGCCAAACGTTTTATCTTAAACGAAACCAGCTACCACGGACAAGGCGCCGTGACTGCAATCATTGATGAAATAAAAAACCGCGGCTTTAGAAAGGCATTGATCGTAACCGATGCCGATCTGGTTAAATTCGGCGTGGTCAAAAAAGTAACGGATTTGCTTGAGGCCGAAAATTTTGCCTATGACATTTATGACCGGGTAAAAGCAAACCCAAGCGTTGAAGTGGTCAAAGAAGGAGTGGCGGCTTTTAAGGCTGCCGGCGCAGATTATATGATCGCCATCGGCGGCGGTTCTCCGCAAGATACGGCCAAAGGAATCGGCATTATCATCAATAACCCGGAATTTTGCGATGTGATTTCGCTGGAAGGCGTTGCCCCGACCAAAAACAAAAGCGTGCCTGTTATTGCAGTGGCAACCACGGCCGGAACCGCTGCCGAAACCACCATCAACTATGTAATTACCGATGAAGCCAAACGGCGCAAATTTGTCTGTGTCGATCCGCATGATATTCCGGTTGTTGCCATTGTCGACCCGGACATGATGGCCTCGATGCCCAAAGGGTTGACCGCCGCAACCGGCATGGACGCGCTCACTCATGCCATTGAGGGCTACACCACTTTGGCCGCATGGGAGCTTTCCGATACGCTCAACCTTAAAGCAATTGAAATTATTTCCCGATCACTTAGAAAATCGGTTGCCGGCGATGCCGAAGGACGCGAGGGTATGGCGCTCGGACAATATATGACCGGGATGGCCTTTTCCAATGTCGGTTTGGGTGTGGTGCACGGCATGGCGCATCCGCTTTCGGCTTTTTATGACACACCGCACGGGGTGGCCAATGCCGTTTTACTGCCTTATGTTATGGCGTTTAACGCATCTTCAACCGGGGAAAAATTCCGGGAAATTGCCCGTGCAATGGGTGTTCAGGGCGTGGATGAGATGACACCCGAACAATATCGTCAGGCAGCCGTCGACGCTGTTCGTCAGCTGTCAAAAGATGTGGGGATTCCGCAGACGTTGAAAGAAATCGGGGTAAAAGAAGAAGATCTTGATGCGCTGGCCGACGCGGCAATGGCCGATGTCTGTACCGGCGGCAATCCGCGCCCCTGCAGCAAAGAGCTGGTGCTTTCAGTCTATAAAACCGCATTCGGCAAATAAAAAAACAAAGCGGCCGGCAAAAAAAAATGAACCTTATCAAAAAGACTGTCGTTTATGAAAGTTGTATGGAGGTAAACATGAGTGATATTTCAACACTGTTGCAGGAAGCAAGGCCGCTTTATTTTGCCCGCAAAAAACGCAATAACCGGATCAAAGCTCTGGCTTGTATGCTGGTGCTTGCCGTCGGGCTCAATTTTGCGATACCGCAAAAGAAAATTGTGTACAGCGAATATGGAACAGAACCTTGGCTCAGCTTGCCGGAAAGCCAGATTTCTTCCCTTGAGCAAGACTCCGTGATTAAGGATATGGGGCTGCCGGTTGATGACTTCGGCCTGCTGATGGTTAGTTAGATGAAAGAAGTTATCGCAGAAAATAAGGGATTGGTGAGAGCGATTATCCGCAAAATTACCGGTTCCTACAACGAAGACATTGAGCAGGAGGTTTTTATCAAAACCTGGCGAAACCTTGACAGCTATAAAGAAGAAGGAAAATTCAAACAATGGATTGCCACGCTGACCACCAATGCCTGTTTTGATTATTTTAAATCCAAACAGTACCGGCAGCAAAAGGCGGAAATTTATGATGAAGAAACATTGGAAACAACCGCCGCCGCTCGCTCTCAGGAAGAAATTCTGGATGCTAAAGTGCGCCAGAAGCTGATTTTGAAAGCAGTGGACGAACTCCCTGCCAAAATGCGGAAGGTAATTATTTTGTTTGAATTTGAGGGGCTAAATCAGGAAGAAATTGCCCATAAAATCGGTGTTCCGGTCGGAACCGTTAAATCCCGGCTGTTTAATGCCAGACAAATTTTAAGTCAAAAACTCAGTTATTTAAAAGGAGAGTAAATATGAACAAAAAACTGTTAACCTTAACTTTTGCCGCCCTGCTGGCGGGAACTGCCGTTGCCAATGCCGCTGCAGATAAAGGAAGACCGCCGCTGCGCCCTGACCGCCCGTCGCCGGAAATGATGGAAGCCAAATTGGCCGATCGCTTAAATCTGTCACCCGATCAGATTCTGGCCATGCAGGATCGACGTAAATCCGACCAGCTCAAAATCAAAGACCTGATGGATCAGATGAAAGAACTGAGAACTCAAATGAATGAGATCAGAAAATCTAATATGGAAGCCTTTGAAAGCATTTTGAATCCAGAACAAAAAGCCGAGTTTGAGAAAATCAAAGCCGAAAAGAAAGCCCGTCATATGGAAAGAAAGAAAATGCATCACAACCGCCCCGATATGCCGGCTATGGAAAAAGACATGGATATGGCGCCTTCCGATGTTGTGCCGACTCCGGCCGGAGAAACGCCGTCCGAAGACAGACCGCCGCTCAACACCCGGATCAAACCGATATCGCCCGATACAACCGGAACAATTCAGGACAAAGAACCGCGGATGGCCGTTGAATCTGAAGATGACGAAGAAGATACGCCGGGTGCTGTTGCCGAGCAGCCGAAAAACGGTATGACGAAATAAAATCATCATCTGATTTTTATAAACCCCGGTTGTTCCGGGGTTTATTTTATAATTAAACTGTAAAATTTGCATTTTAAAATGATCAAAAATCCGAACGAAATTGTTCTGCAAAACAATTTATTTTCGAGGACTGCGCCTGGTCAAGCTATTGAAGAGCCAAACAAAACCGGAAACAATCGTTTTCCGTTCCCGCACTCTCAGCGAACTCCACCAATTTAACAGTTGCCGGAAAAGCCCTGGCTTTTTTTTTGTCGGTGTTTTGTCCTTTGCTTCCGTCTTTTCTTCTCCTACAACCGGCAAAAGCGGCGCCACTTCTCCCCGATAAGGCTCCAGCACGGCTCGAATATCATTATCGGCGACATAAGCGCCATGGATGCGCCGCAACTGCCCTTTGCCGTCCAGATAGAGCGCATCACCGCGTCCTAACAGTTTTTCGGCGCCGCTTGTATCCAATATGGTGCGGGAATCGGCCGCACTAGCCGTCTTATAGGCCAACCGACAAGGGAAATTGGCTTTCAGTACGCCGGTCACCACATCGACCGATGGCCTTTGGGTAGCAAGGATCAAATGGATGCCGCAGGCACGCGCCTTTTGTGCCAATAAACGGATATATTTTTCGGCTTCCGGTTCGGTTGCTGCCAGATCGGCAAACTCATCAACAATACAAACAATATAGGGCATCAAACCGACATGAGTATGATAGTCGGCAATATTACGGGTTTTGCTCTCTTGCAGCCGCAAATAGCGGCGTTCCATTTCTTCTGCCAGCAAGGCCAGCATTTGCACGGCCTGCC
This sequence comes from uncultured Azospirillum sp., assembly GCA_902489675.1. Classification (GTDB taxonomy): domain Bacteria; phylum Pseudomonadota; class Alphaproteobacteria; order RF32; family CAG-239; genus JAFUYI01. Next base: position 7,602 of record CABUAP010000018.1, read on the forward strand.
GGTTATCGGTCACCACCGGCGCCAACATATATTGCTGATCATTATAAATGCTGAACTCGATCCGTTTGGGGTCTATCAGCACAAATTTAACTTCTACGGGCTTTTTAGCCTTTATCAACGACAAAATAAAAGTATTCAGGCCGACGGATTTGCCGGAACCGGTCGTTCCGGCAACCAGCAAATGCGGCATTTTGGCCAAATCGGCCATAACCGGCACACCGCGGATATCCGTTCCCAAACAAAGCGGAAGAGCGCCTTTGAAATCTTTAAATTGCGGACTGTCAGCCAAAGTCATAAAATCGACGGTTTTCGGCGTTTCCGCAGGGATTTCAAGCCACAGCGTTCCGTTGTCCGTTCCGGCTTCCACATTAACAGCCGGTACTTTTAACTCGCGGGCGATATCATCAAGCGCATTAGTAATATTTTTTATCTTGGTGCCGGCGGCCGGTTCAAATTCAACCAGTTTCAGCAGCGGCCCCTCTTTTTTGCCAATAACACGGCCGTTGATACCGTAATGGCTCAAAACCTGTTCAATATCCGCTTCCTTCATCCGTTTGCTCACAATTTTGCCAATCCGGCCGCAATTTGTCCGGCCAATTGATTGATCAGAACGCCGGTCTGATCGGCCATATTTTCATAACTATTGTCTATAGGCGATGACAAACGAGCCCGCTCGCGAATGACGGTGCGGCCGTTTTTATACACAGTCCACCACACATCCAGCTCCAGATTTTGCCCCAGCACAGCATCCATTTTATTGACTTCCAGCGTTAATGTATAAGTAAAATCTTCGCTGGCAAGCGTTTTAAATTTCACAACCGATTTCGGCAGATAGAGGGCAAGGTCATCGGCCAAAACCCGGGAAAGCGAGCTTGACAAAGGCTCTGCCCAACGGGAAAACTCCGATATTTTCAGTTCGGAAGAACCGGGTTCCATCGTCACAATTTGCGGCCGATCCAAATATTTGGGCACAAAAGCCTCCTCAACGCCGATGTCCATCCGCCGCAGAGATACTGGCTTGACCTGAGCATCTGTTTGCTGCAGTTGATAAAAACGTGATGGACTGCTGGTGCCGACACAACCGGCCAACAGCAAAACAATCGCCAATAAACTCAATTTTTTCATCTTAATATCTCCCTTTTCCTTTTAACAATGCTTCCGGATGTCTTTCTATATAATCAGCAAAATTGTTTAATGACTTGGCAGCACCGGAAATATTTATCATTGCCCGGTCAAAGCTGCGCAAAGCATCGGGAACGCTTTTGGCCGCATGGTCAATATTGCGCAAGGTTTCGGGAATTCCTTTGGTTTGTTGCGGCACTTGTGCAAAATCTTCCAAAACCTTATCCAATTTTGGTACAATCTGTTCGTTAAGCGCATCAATAAATTTATTCAGTTTGGTTAGCGTTTTTTTCAGCGGAATTTCTTGAAAACCGCGGGAAAGTTCGGCCAAAGGCGACAACACTGTCGGGATCTCCGGAACATTGCCGGGAATACCGCGATAAACAGCCGGCGTGTCTGACGGCATCATTTCCAACTCGACCATCAGCTGCCCGGTTAAGTAATTTTGAGTGTTCAATCTGGCGCGCAATCCTTTATCAACCAATTGCTGCAAGATCTGCCGTCTGGTTTCGTTGGGCAGTGAGGGGTTGAAATTCTGTCGGTTAAAAGACACAAAAACCGGGATGCTGAATTCGGTATCTTCCATATCGGTAATGAGGTCGATTTTGGACACCCGGCCAATATTTACACCTTTGAACACAACCGGTGACCCGACATCCAGCCCTTTGATAGATTCGGAAAAATACATAACCACCACACTTTTTGAGTCTGCCATGATTTTTTCTGATACAAACATCCCGACTGTGGCAAAAAATAACGTGATGCCGCAGATAATAAACAAGCCGATCAGTTTGCTGTTGGGTTTTTTACGCATTTTCGCTGCCCCCTCTGGTTAAAAATTTATATACTTTTTCATTTGGCGGATTTTTCAACAATTCACGCGGATTGCCATAGCCTTGGATCGATTTGGTTTCACCGTCAAGAAAGATGGAATTGCTGCCGACGGCAAAGATGGAAGCCAGTTCGTGGGTGACAATCACGATCGTGGTACCCAGACTATGGTTAATATCCAAAATCAAATCATCAAGCAGGCGGGAACTGACCGGGTCAAGTCCGGCCGAAGGTTCGTCAAAATAAACGATTTCCGGATCCAGTGCCAGCGCCCGTGCCAAACCGGCTCTTTTTTTCATACCGCCGCTGATTTCGGAAGGATAAAAATCTTCAAACCCGGCCAGACCGACCAGTGCCAGTTTGAGCGACACCAGCTCACCGATTTCGCGTTCGGAATAGCTTGTATACTGCTGCAGCGGCAGCGCAATATTTTCCGCCAATGTCATTGAACTGAACAGCGCACCGCTTTGATACAAGATGCCGCAGCGCTGCATAATTTCATCGCGCACCGCAGGTGTTGCTTTGGTAAAGTCCACACCGTCGATGATAATGGTTCCTTTTTGCGGCGGAACCAATCCGGTCAACACTCTCAGCATCGAACTTTTACCGCAGCCGGAACCGCCCATAATGATAAAAATATCGCCTTTATTGATATTATAGCTGAGATTTTTCAGCAATACAAAATCACCGTAACCGATGGTCAGGTCTTTTACCGCAATTTGCACTTCGTTTGTCATATGCCGAGCACCTCACAGATCACGGTGATGATGCCGGTCATCACAATCATCCAGACAATGGCCGAAACAACCGCCCGAGTGGTGGCCAGTCCCACGCTGTCGGCATTGCGGCCGCAATAAACGCCGTAGTAGCAGCCGCAAACGGCGATCACAATCCCAAACACAAAGCCATGAAATATACCAACCATGAAATTGCTGAGAGAGATTGCCTCAAGCGAAAGCTCCCAATAACGCTGCAACGGAATCCCGAGCATGGTAACGCCGACAAAACCGCCGCCCAGCATCCCCATAAAATCTGCCCACATGGTCAAAAGCGGCATGGTCATCACCAATGCCGTCATCCGCGGCAGTACCAAAAAATCACCAATCGGAATACCCATTGTTTTTAAGGCGTCGATTTCCTCATTGACTTGCATGGTACCGATAGTTGCGGCATAGGATGCACCGGTGCGGCCGGCCATGATGATGCCGGTCATGATCGCACCCATAATACGGGTCATGCCGATGGTCACCAAGCTGGCAACATAAATTTCGGCGCCGAAAGTCTTGAGCTGAACTGCGCCGACAAACGCCAAAATCAGCCCGACCATAAAACTGATCAGTGATACGATCGGCAAGGCTTTATAGCCGCAGTCTTCCAGCGCAAACAGAAAATCGACCCGGCGCATAACGGCCGTACCGAATATAAAACTAACAAAAGAGTGCCATGCTTTCAGTAAAAATGACGTTCCTTTTTTAACGCCGGCGGCAATATTAATGCCCCAATTGCCAACGCGTTCCAAAAAGCCGTTTTTTCCCCGGCTTTCGCCGACCGGTTTGCGATCTACAGAAAATGCCAATTGCAGCATCTGCTTCAACCCGGCCGGCAGCTGGTGCATTTGTATGTCGATTTTGCGGCGGCGGGCCGTTTTCTCCAAATTAAACAAAATAACCAGCAAGGTCGAATCCCAACGTTCCAGTTTTTCAGCTGCGACACTGATTGAGCGGACTTTAGCGCTTTCCGCCGTTTCGTACAGCTGTTTGATCACGGCATCGTCGTCATACTCGAGGTAGTCGCCGTTTAAGTTCAGATGCAAAACCGTCCCATCGACGGTATATTTTAATTTTGTTTCCATTTAAAAGTATTCCGCGCGTTTTTGGTACATAATTTATTAGCAATAAAAGGTAACGTCAAGTAATATCGGTGCCGTCCCTGCTTAAAATATAAGTTTTTTGCGGCGCAAATACCAGTAAGCAAACAACATCATCATAAAATTGTAAAAGTATTCGGTACTCCAGCACCAGGCCAGCGAAGAACGCAGCCATACCACCACATACCAGACATTGGCCACATAAATCACGGTGGCCGCCAATTCTATATAAAGCGCCTGCCGAGTCTGGCCGGAGCCGATCACCACATTAAACACAATCATGGCCGGCACGATCACGATATAGCTTCCGAGCATAACATAGAAGGCATCGACGCTGCCGTTAATCAACACCATGTTATCGGTATAAATGCGCATAACTGCCTCGGGGAAAAAGGACAGCAGCACGCACAGCACCAGTTCTATCGCAAAGCCCAAACGAATAATGCGGCCGCAGGTAGCCCCGATCTGCTGCACCTGCCCCTGTCCGACCAAGTTGGCAGTCAGCGACGAGGCGGTGGCGCCAAGCGCACCGACGACCATATAGAGCATGGTGGAAATGGAGCGCAAAACATTAGAGGCTGCCAGTTCCTGCTCGCCGATGTGTTCAATGGCAACAAAAAAGAAAAACCAAGTGGCAAAAGAAACAAACAACTGGATCGTCGTCCAGAAGAAACAGAAAAAAATTTTCTTAATCAGATGCGGATCATATCCGCTAAAATGATCCAGTCCATATCGGGGGATATTGACTTTATATTTGGTATAAACAACAAAAACAGCCGCCGAAACCGCTTCCGCAATTACCGAAGCCAGTGCCGCGCCGCCGATCCCCATTTTGGGAAAACCGAAATTGCCGAAAATCAAAAGATAATTGCCGATAACATTGACGATGAGCATCACGGCCGCACTCCAGCTCAAAATGCGGGTATTGACAATGCCGACATAAAAAGCACGAAAAACAATAACAACAAAGGCAAAGACAAATCCCCAAACTCGAAAATGCAAATAGTCCTGAGCTGCGGCAAGTACCCGCGGCGAACTGATCAGAAGCGGCAGCACCGACGGGGTCAACAGATAGGAAACCACAATGGCCGCCGCGGCAAAGCCCAGCATCAAACTCATTGCCTGATAAAACAGCGGCGCGATCCGGCGATATTGTCCGGCGCCGTTTAAACGGGCAATCAAAATCTGCACGCCCACGCCAAACCCGACACCCAACATATAAATGGTAATATAATACAGCCCGGCAATTGCCGATGCGCCCAGTTCCGTTTGTCCGACACGGCCGAGAAAAACCACATCGGTTACACCGATCAACTGCTGAATCACCATTCCGAGTAAAATCGGGCTGGCCACTTTCCATATGTTTTTATATCCGTATATCATGCTTCAACCATCAACAATGATTTTCTATCTGGTCATTATAGCCGACAAAATCAAGCAAAAGCAAACTTTAAAAGAAAACAGCCCCCTTTAAGACAATTGTGTCTAAAGGGGGCTTGGATCATTCAATTGGCTGGGGAGATTTCAAAGCGCCGCATCTTTCAGGGCAGCTGTCAAACAGCAATTACCCATGCGGCAGATTCTGGTATTTTCCGCCATATCCAGATCTAGACCTTTCATCTTGGCAATTTCCGCAAGCGAATCACGCATTTCGCGAAGATAAAAATGAAGCCGTTGCCAATTAACCGAAGGCATGGCTATTAATGCTGCAACCAAATTTTGCATCAGTTCTTTGCAACTGGTTTTCGGCTGCCACAAGGCAAGTTCTATTTCCACAAGACGACGATCGTCATCATTAACCACCGAACCGGCAAACAGGCCGCTGATCATCTTGCGCAGCACAATGACTTCTTTGGCCGTGGTCGGTCTGAGTTCTTCGCCGGGCAGCGGATCGGGAACACAAACGCCGTTTTTTCGGCTGCTAAAAAGCCAAAAAGGCATCCCCAGCAGCAAAACCGCAGCGGCAACAGCAATTATTGCCAAAAACAAAGCTCCATTCATAAGGCTAAAAAATTTAATTAATAATGATGTTCAGGCTTTTAGTTTATTATTTTTAGACATTTTTGTCAATAATGGTTTTTGCAGGAGAAGCCTTTTTAGCCCCGTATCCGGTTTGTCGTTGCACCCGGCAACAAAAAACGAACAACCGGAATATCCCGGCTGTCCGTTTTTTTTAATTTTGCTCTGCTTATAAAGAAAGCGTTTTTAAATGGCGGATAATATCCGCATCGGCCGGCGGAAACTCGTAGTTATCCATTTCTGCCGGAGTAACCCAGGCCGCATCCTGATGGACCAGCAGTTTAGGCTCGGCATGATCGGGAATATGCACGCGATAAACATTGATGCGAAACTCGCCGTTGGCATAGCCATAGGTGG
>CABUAP010000019.1 GCA_902489675.1 uncultured Azospirillum sp.
GTATCTTTGGTGGCGGTGCCGCGCGAAGATTCGCCGGTGACAATCATCCGCTCGCCTTTTTTCATCGCATTGACCAAATCTTTGTCGGTCTTTTCGCTGACGGCCCAAGCTTTGTCATTATCGACAAACATCTTGTCAATTGTGGTCTTGCCGATTTTGACCACGACTTTGGCATCGCGTTTGTAGGTATAGCCGGCCACAAAATTGACAACATCGAAACTCTTTTCGGCCGGACGGTGGGTAATAACGACATAAATATCGCCGCGCTGGGTATATTTTCCCTCGTCCTTTTGCGGGCTGGAAGCCATATAGCAAACAACATTTTTGCCGTCCTGATAATAGAAAGCAGACCAGTCATTGTACTCACCCAACAGCTTCGGCGTGCCGGCGTTGGCTGCGGCCGCCGCGCCAAACAGAAAAGCCGCACTCAATATAAACAGTTTTTTCATTGCAATACTCACATTCCGGGGTTAATTCTTATTCAATAATATTTGAAAAATATCTAAAAACGGTTAACAATACAAGCATAAAAAAACATTAAAACAGGATATGTCATGATCAGGGACCATTATCTCGATACCAGCCGCATTACCACCGATCCCAATGTGCTGAAAATATTTAAGCTTATCCGCCATCACGGCGGGGTTGTCCGTTTTGTCGGCGGCGCCGTACGCGATGCGCTGGCAGGGCAGAAAGTTGCCAACATCGACCTTTCGACCGATCTTTCCCCCGATGAACTGGCAGAAGCCTGCGAAGAAGCCGGTATCCGTACAGCGCCGATCGGGCTGAAGATAGACACGCTCGGCGTGGCGGCCGGCAGTGCTTTGCTCGAAATCAGCTCGCTGAAAAAGCAGGTGACAGACGGCCGAGGCCATACCGAAGTCGAATTTACCGACAACTGGGAAGCCGACGCTTCCTGCCGCGACTTGACAATCAATGCCGTTTATGCCGACGAAGACGGCAATGTTTTTGACTACTACAACGGTATTGAAGATTTGGAAAACGGCGTTATCCGTTTCATCGGCGACCCCAACCGGCAGATCCGTGAAGATTATGTGCGAATTTTGAGATTTTTCCGTTTTTATTCATTGTTCGGCAGAGCACCGATTGATGCCAAGTCGCTCAAAGCCTGCCGGGATAATGCAAACGGTTTAAAAAAACTGCCGGTTGAAAGAATCCGTGACGAGGTGGTCAAAATCCTGCTAACCCCCAATGCCGCCCAAACTTTGAAAATCATGTTTGAAAATGAGATATTAAGCACTTGGATGATGGATTCTCCTTATTTGGAAGATTTGGACAAGCTCATAAAGCTGGAAGCAAAATACGGCTTTTCACCCGATCCGATACGGCGGGGATTTATTCTCAGCCGGCCGGATAAAACACTGGCCGAAAACACGGCCGTTCGGATGAAACTGACCAAACATCAAAAAGAAAACCTGATCCGGCTGGCTGAAGAAAAGTGCGGTTTTGCGGATCTGAACCGGCCGCTTGAGCTAAAACAAAGCGTCTATCGGCTGGGTAAAGAACTGTGTTTGAGTTTGCTGTTGCTGGAAGAGGCCGGCAACCATGGCTGCGAGAAGGATCTGAGCGCAGTTATTCAGGCAGTGAGGGAAACAACGGTACCGATTTTCCCCATCAGCGGTAAAGACATCATTCATCACGGCATTACCGGCAATGCCAAAATCGGCGCCGCTCGCGAATATTTGGAACAGGTATGGTATGACAGCGGTTTTAAACTGAATCGCGATGAACTGCTGGCCAAAATAAAACCTTAAAAATGTAACAGCCCCGGATAAAACCGGGGCTGTTTATGGCTTTTATTTGCATAGGCTGCCAAACGAATCCTTGGCATACATGGCATACAGCCGTTGGTAGTTTTCCAGACTCTGTTTGACCAGCCCGTTAACGGTGCCTTTGGGATATTCGCCTTTGGCATTGGGTTTACCGGCTTTGAGCCCGGTCAAAATTTCGATCCCGTCGTCTACGGTATCAATCGCATAAATATGGAACTTTCCTTCGCGCACGGCAGCAATCACGTCTTCCCGCAGCATCAGGTTGGCGACGTTGGTGCGGGGAATAATCACGCCCTGTTCGCCGGTCAGTCCGCGGTGTTTGCAGACATCAAAAAAGCCTTCGATTTTCTCATTGACGCCGCCGATCGGCTGAATATCGCCAAACTGGTTGATCGAACCGGTTACTGCTATATTTTGCTTAATCGGCAAATTGGCTATCGCCGACAACAGGCAATAATATTCGGTTGACGAAGCGCTGTCGCCGTCAACGCCGCCGTAGGACTGTTCAAACACAATTGAAGCGGACAGCGACAACGGTGAGGTTTTGGCAAAGCGGTTGGCCAGCAGCGACTGCAAAATCAGCACGCCTTTGGTGTGGATCGGACCGCTCATGTTGGTTTCGCGCTCAATATTAACAAATTCGCCGCTGCCGATCCGCGCCTGCACGGTGATCCGCGCCGGCTTGCCGAACGAAAAACGGGAGAAATTGTAGACCACCAGACCGTTAATCTGTCCGACTTTTTCCCCTTCGACATCAATCATGATGGTGCCGTCATCAATTTGTTCCAACATTGCCTGTTTGATGCGGTCGCTGCGATAGATCTGGGCGGCAATCGCCTGATCAACGTGCTTTTTGCCGATTTGTTTGGAATTGGATTCCCGCGCCCAATAATCGGCCTCGCGCAGAAGATCACCGATCGAAGCAATGTGAGCGGTCAGTTTTTTGGAATCTTCCGCCAATCGGGAAGAATATTCGATAACCCGAGCCACCGCCTGCTTGTTCAGCGTGCGCAGTTTCTTTTTGTTGGACAACGAACCGATCAGTTTTGCATATTCGATTTCGTTTTCTTCCGTGCGATCCATCAGGGTACCGAAATCGGCTTCTACCTTGAAATAGTCGGAAAAATCCGGATCTCTTTCGGAAAGCAGATCATAAAGCTCTTCATCGCCGGTCAAAATAATTTTGACATCCAGCGGAATCGGCTCCGGATCAAGCGAAATGGTGGTAAAGCTGGTTTCCTCCCCCGGGGTTTCGATTTTGATTGTTTTGGAGGCCAACGCCCGTTTCAGCGAATCCCACGCATAAGGCTGGATCAGAAGTTTGCGGGCATCAATCAGGAGAAAACCGCCGTTGGCACGATGCAAAGCGCCGGCCTTAATCAAAGTGAAGTCGGTCAACAGAGCGCCGTATTGCTGGATGCGTTCTACCCGGCCGACTAAATTGCCCTGGGTCGGGTGATCGAGATGGACGATCGGCGCGCCGGAATCGGGTTCGTTTTTGACCACTACATTGACTTTGAATTTGGCAAACTTGTCTTCTTCCTGCTTGTTCATCCGCGACAAAAGAGCGGAAAGCGCATCGTTTTCTTCGGCCGGTGCGGTATTTTCTTCGGGTAAAAATTCATCGATATTATTGACAATATGATTTTGAATATTTTTTAAGAACTCAATCGCCTCACGGTGCCCCTTATATTTCTGCCGCAGGTTATCAATCGGGTTTTTAACCGCCAATTTAATGAACTTTTCACGCAGCAGACTGCTCTCGCGGCGCTGACGGTCTTCCCATTCCGGCAGGTCCTTGGCTGCTTTTTCAATTTCTTCCTGCATCAGGTTGAGGTCGTTGATCAACTCTTGTTTTTCGTTTTCCGGCAGTTCGTCAAAAGCTTCGGGGCTCAGGACTTCGCCGTTTTTGACCGGCGCCACCACCAGTCCCACCTGCATATGCAGCAAAGAAACGCTTTTGCCTTTGGCCTTTTTTTGCAAAATGCGCAGATATTCTTCTTTTTTCTGTTTGTATTTTTCGCGAATGATGCTGACGCCGGCCTTATATTCGTCACTGTCAAGCACTGCCGGAATGGCAACGCTGAAATCTTCCACCAAATGATCAATATCTTTGGCAAATTCACAGGCGGTGCCGGCCGGAAAACTGATGCTTTTCGGCTTATAAGGCTCGTCAAAATTATAAACATATACCCAATCGCGCGGGGTCGGACGGCTCTTGGCCGCCTCTTCCAGAATCCGTTTAACCAAGCTGGTTTTGCCGGTTCCCTCAGGGCCTAAGCAAAACAGATTATAGCCTTTGGATTTGATGTTGATGCCGAGTTCGACCGCGCTGATGGCTCGATCCTGTCCCAAGGCAGACATTCTTTCTTCCAGCTCCGCCGTACTGGCAAAATCGAATTTCTGCGGATCACACACCGTGTAGAGCTGTCTGTCTTTCAGTTTGGATATACTCATTTGACTGTCCTGCTTAAATAAAAAGTTGATAATTTTGCGCCAAGTATAAAACCATAAACCCTAACAGAGGGTAAATTTTTTGCCGGCCGCTCAAATTTTAAGCCGAAACATAAGCGGCGCATAACGGTTATCGCCTCGCGGCAGGCGGCGGCTGCCGACAAATTCCAAATTGCGGTAACCGACAATATAATCCGTCGGCGGGGTAATTAAATTGAGAAACTGCGAAAATAAATCATTTTTAACTTCCAGCCGGTTTTTCGCCAAAAACTTTCCGAAAGCCGGACTCCATGCCGTCATGCCGAAGTTGCCGAAAATGATCACCGGATTATCTTCGGCGGCGACAAAATTGCTGATATAATCCAGCGCTTTTTCTTTTTCCGACCGGGTTTGCGTCGACAGATCAAAGCTGATAAACACATAATCTCTGCCGTTGATTTTTAAATTGACAAAAGCCGCGCTGTTGGCGCCGCCAAGATTGATTCTGCCCGCTTTTCCGGGAGAAAGCGATGAAACGGCAAAACTGCCGCCCTTACCGCTTGAGGCCGCATAATAACCCTCCGGCAGCAATGAAGAAAAGCTGATGTCGTCTGAAACAGGATTGATAACCGCCAGCAGATCGGCGTGTTTTTTCGCTGTTGCCGCCAAGACATCGGCCAACGCCGACGGCTCTTTTTGATAAATAACCGTAAACGGCTGTCCGCCTTTTGCCTCTCCGCCGGAAAACAGTACCGGCGCAGCGGAAGAAACAACAAAAAAATTGAGCAGCAGAATCAGCAGCCCCAAAAAAGAATAAAGATAAAAACGGTTCATCAAAGCATAAATCATCACCCATAAAGACAACAGGTAAAACTGGAACCGCCACTGATTGACAAACCAGCCGAAAGCGCTGTAGCCAAAGGCCGCAACAGAAAACAACGTCAGCAGAACCAACAGGCTTTTCAAGATAAAATCCGTGCGGAGATGTTTTTTTCGCTGTGCAAGATAACCCATTGTTTCCCACTTTTCTTTTTTGTTGTTTTTAAAGCTTGTTGCATATAATATGTTTTTAACAAATGCAGTCTATACTGTAAATCATCTTTTGTAAATGGTGCCTTTAAAAACAATGACAGACAAGATTTTTGATTTTTCGCAGATATTCAATTTTATCAACAGCAAAATTGAAGCCGGCCACAACGGGATCAATGCCTATCTGACGGAACTCGGCAGTGTTAAAACAACAGCTTTGATCTTGTTTTTAATGACTCTGGTGCTGGCTATGTGCCTGATCCTGGTCTGGTATGTCAAATCTATTGTCGCTTCCATCCAGCGCGAGCGGATGCTTGAACGCGAATATCGGGCCAAGATCGATAACCGGCTGGATAAGAAACTGCTTCCCGACGAAGAAAACTTTGATGACCGAGAGTTGAAAGAAATTGACCGGGCAGAATTGGAAACCAGCGAAAAACGGCGGGCCAAACCCGATAAAAATGCCCTGCCGTTTGATTTTGACTGGAAAAAAAATCCCGATAAAGCGGAAAAAGGCAGCAAAATCCCCAAACCCGATAATTTTCAATATCAATTTAAGCCGCAAAAACTGATCACCTTGACCGCGCTGATTATGGATATGCTGGAACGAAGCGTTGACGAACCGAAAATTGCGCAGACAATTATGTATAAAAACCAGCATATAAACAGCGAAGACGATATTATTCAGACTATTACCGCCATCAAATTTTTTATTTATCTTTGCGTCAACGGCCGTTTTCAAAATCTGGATCCGCACAAAACCCTGCCGCAGGAAGACGCCGCATTGTTTCATCTGGCAAAAGGCGACAGTTCGCTGGCTTTGGTCTTAATGGAAACACTGATCGACCGCAAAATTGCCAAAATCAAAATTATGGGCGCCGGCCGCGAACAGGATAAAGCCTGGTGCGAGGTTTCCAACTGCGCCACCATTTTCGGCTCTCTTGCCGCACTTAACCATAACCGGCTGGCAGCATCCGCTTTTGAGCTGGCGATTGAAATGAACCCCCGCAACGTTACGGCATGGGGAAGGCTCGGCGATATGTATTTTCGCGAAGATATGCAGGAAAAAGCCGTATGGGCATACAGTAATGTCTTAAATATTGCCGACGAAGGCATCTATACCCAGCAAATTGCCAATGCCAACAAAATGATGGCCTCTTATTACAGCGAAATCGGCAGCCGCGATATTGCCGGCGCCATGCTCAAAAGCGCCAACGTTTTTTATGCCTCAATCGGCATCAACCGCCCGCTGACAGAACAGGAAGTTAAGATTGTCGATCTGATTGAAACCAAGCAATTTGAAAATATCGAAAAAATTATCGACAACCTGTTTGCCAGCAAGAATTTTCGGCAAAACGGATATTTATAAAGCTTTGGCAGCTTTTTTCAGCGTTCTCGATCCTGATACATTTTGATCTGCGCTTCCAAGGCCTTCTGATATTCTTTTTCCGAAAGCTTGGTCTGATCAATTTTCTTTTGCGGCCGGCGGTCGTTATAAGTGCGGCCGCTTTTTTCCATGATCATCTCTTTAATTTCCTGATCTTTTTCTTTGCCGTTTTCGGGTTGGGGCTGTTTTTCTTTCTCTTTTTCCGCAACAATTTCTTTGGCATTTTCTTTTATGATTTCATCATTGCGGGATTTTGTATCTTGTTTTTCCGCCGCCGGTTTTGTTATCGGCTCCTGCGTTTTTTCTTCTTTGACCGGCTCATCTTTCGTCGGTTCGGTTTTATTGATTTCGTCTTCGTTGACTTTATCATTGCTTACTTGAGCAGGCTCGGCTTTTTCTTCGCGAACGGCGGCAATTTCCGCTTCCGGACGCTCTACCGCTGCTTTTTCATCGGCTTTGATCGAAGAAAGTTCTTCTTGAACCGCTTCTGTCTGTTTCACCTTTTCCGGCGCCGGCTTCGGCTCTTCCGGTTTATTTTCCTGTTTCTGCTCTGTTTGTTCTTTAGCTTTGGCCTGAGCCGCATTGAGTTTGGCAGCCGCTTTTTGGCTTTCCTCATCACGGCTTTTGGCGATATCTTTGGCAGCGGCGCGGGCTTTGCTTTCTTCCCGCCGCGGATTTTTGCTTTCCGCTTTCGGCTTTTTGGATGTTTTCTGCTTAACCGCTTCGGTGACCACTTCGTCGACCGAAAGCTTGCCGGCTTTTAGGCGCTTTTCATCCAAAACCTTATTATTTGCCTGCCCTAACCCGGCCTGCATAATAACTTTTTCCGCCCGCTCAATCGCCGCTTCTTTACCGGCATTTTCCTGCATTCGGATATTATTGATGTTTTCATTTTGCTGCAGAATTTTCTTTTCGTCTTCGCTTAAGGCGCGCATCAGCGAACTTTCGCGTGTATCTTCAAAAACGGGAACCAGAATATAATCTTCTTCGTCTTCTTCCTCGTCAAAAGAATCGCGGATTTTTTTACTGATCTTCTTAAACCCTTTAGGCACTTCCAGCGCTTTTTTGGGCTTTATTTTGGCTTTCAGATCATTTGCTTTGGCCGCATTATACAAATTGGCTTCCTTAACGTTGATTTTTAAGGTCAGCCGTTCGTGTTTGTCAATGCCGCTTTTTTTCCACTCGATATTGGAATCGTCTTCCTTTTCGGTTTCATCTTTCGGATCTGAAAAAATGTCGTCCATAAAACTCCCTTTGCTGCAAGCGTTTCTGCATTTATAATTTAGACTTTTTTTGTTTTTTTGTCAAATATTATGCGGTAGTGCTTTTGTGCATCAACACCATAATCGACTCGTTGGAAAGAAGCGCGGAAAAACATTCCACCCTAAGACCGTCGCTGCGGTTGAGGCTGAAGGCTTCCGTCGTGCTGCTGAAAACATGATTAAGAATATCTTTTTTCAGCTCTTCCCAATCGCTGACCCGATTGAAAAAAACTTTTTGCGTTTCCAGAATTTCGGCAAAAGAAGGGTCTTTTTGCAGCATCACTTCATCCGCTTTCCACAAGTTGACATAAGCCTGGTTGTAAAATTGCAAACGGCCGTTGGCGGCAAAAATCAGCACCGCTTCCTCAATATTATTTAAAATTTCCTGCTGAACGCTGATCAGGGCATTATACTCACGGCGGGCGGTCAGCCGGTCGGTAATATCTTCGAAAGCAAAAATCAGCCCGCCTTTCAGATGAGGGGCGCGGATGCGTCTTAAACTGCGTCCGTCGGGCAAATGCAGCAGATCTTCTTTGGGGGCGGTCACAAGAGTGAACATTTTATGTTCTTCACCGCGGAAATAGGGATAATCAGGAACTTCGGGCAGCAGCCGTTTTTCGCGCAGATAATCCAGAAACGCACCGTACAACGGACGTTCTTCCAACCAGCTTTCTTCCGCCTGCCAAAGACGGACAAATGCCTGATTATAAAAAATCAATTTATATTCGGCATCAAAAACCGCAATGGCAGTGCCGAGAGAAGCCAAAATTTCCAAATGAGCGTTTTGATTCTGTTTAAGGTTGCGACGGAGATTATCCAGACTGCTGACATCGATCATCGCGCCGACAGTGGCAATGCGGTCAAGGCTTTGTTCAAAATGGAAAGGCGTTTCCATAACCTCAAAACAACGATGTTCTCCGTTCTGATTGAGATAAATGCGTTTTTGCTTCGGTTTGTTGGCATCTCTTGCCTGACCTGCCAAAACCAGTGTTTCTTCCCCGGCTATTTCCGCATTATCAGAACCGGCATATTCCTGATAACGGCGGTTGGACAACTTGATTTTCAGCAATGGGTCGCGCATCCAGACCGGATAAGGCAGATTATCGACCAAATCGCGCAGATCCCGCTCTTTATGTTCGCTTTCCTGTTTTTCTTTTTGCAGCTCATCAATTTGCACCGCAATATAGCTGATATCGCGAAACCAGACGATATCACTGTAGACGCTGCCGTCGCCGCCGCTGATACGAACACCGTTCAACAGCAGTTTTCTGCCGTTTTTCAAATCAAAACGATCTTCAAAAGAAACGCCGTCCTCTTTCAGTAAAGCGACATATTTAGTGATTTTTTCAGCATCATCCTTATAAAAGTTTTTCAGCACTTCGGAGAAAGGGGTTTCAATACCAAGAGAAAGATTGAGCAGCACCGCCAACCGGCGTGAACAACGTTCGGATACGCTGAAAGCCGCGTCATTAACCCGATCATCGGGATAGATAAAAGCAAAATAACCGTCCCGGCAGGCGGCAAGCGTTTCTTCGTAGCGGTCGCGGTCGCGGCGGATAAAATAGTTCTCTCGTTTCAGCTTCAGCAGTCGGATATAATTGGCCGCCGCCAGATAAACCAACGCGGCAAAGGCCGCAAATACGGAATACCAGAGTTCCGGCGCGGCAAAAAACATATCGGAAAGCAGGCTGCTGTTCATTTTTTTTACTTTTTTTCATTAAAATTCGTTGTCTGTCGGCTCTTTTTATAATATAAATGCAGCAATAAGTAAAATTTTAAAACCAAACGGTAAACAAAAAAGATGCTGAATTTAGCTTTTGACACCACCGCCGGCAGTTGCTCGGTTATTTTGACCCAAGACGGCGAAACAATCGGAAAAACAATCCAAAAAATGGACTTCGGTCAAGCGGAAGCCCTGTTCCCGGCAATTGAAAAAATTATGGGCGAAAACCGGATTTCGCCGGCAGAACTTGATCTGATCACCGTCTGTACCGGCCCCGGTTCTTTTACCGGCGTTCGTTCTTCTCTTGCTGCTGCGCGCACGCTCGGTCTTGCCCTGCCGCAGACCGGGCTGACCGGCGTTTCCGCTTTTGAGGCTTATATGTATGATCTGGCCGAAGAAGAACTGGCCTTTTACAATGCGGTCATTATCGAAACCAAGCGGGAAGATTTTTATTTTCAATGTTTTGACAGTCAAAAAAATAAAATGGGCGAACCCGAGGCCTTGGAATATGACGCAATTATTGACCGGCTGCGCCACAAAAAAGTAACGCTGATCGGTGACGGTGTTGAGCGCTTTTTGAGCCGTCCGTCGGGTTTGAGTCTTCATGTGATCAGGATGGAAGACTGTCTGACAATTGATGCTCTGGCCGCTTGCGGCAATCAAAAATTCCGCCTAAAGAAATTGGATTATCCCAAACCTTTATATCTGCGGGCGCCCGACGTCTGCATCAAAGCCTGAAACGGCTAAAATCGGAAAGCATCCGGCAAGTGGCGGATTTTAAACGGCAAAGTGACCAAAACCGTATCAAAACGGATATCACAATCAGAATATTGAGGATGCCTTTGGATAAAAGTTTCCGCCGCCCGCCAGATTCGCCGCCGTTGGGGCATTTTGACCGCGTAGGCCGCGTTTTCCAAGCTTGAACGTTGTTTTACTTCAACAAAAACAATAACATTTTGCCGGCGGGCGATAAAATCAACTTCACCTGCTTTGGTTCCGCGGCCGGTAACATAATTGGCGGCAACAATCCGATAGCCTTTCAGTCTGAACAGCATACGCGCCAAAAATTCCGCCCAATGCCCTTTGACGTCAGCTTTCATTTTTAATTTCCACCGCCCGACGATAAACCTCGTTTTTACTCAAACCATAAGTTTTCACCACCTCGGTTACCGCCGATTTCAGCGGCATGGTTTTCATCAATTCTTTTAAAACACCGTTCAAATCAACATCTTCATTATTTTCCGCGGCAGGCGGCGCCACCATCAGCACAATTTCGCCTTTGGGCGGATTTTTTGTGAAATGCACGATCAACTCCTCGGGGCTGCCGTTCACGCATTCCTCATACATTTTGGTTATTTCGCGGGCAATTGCCAGCTCTCGGCCGCGGAATATATCGGCCGCTGCAGACAAAGTTTTCAGCAGCCGGGGCGCGGTTTCATAAAAAACCAAGGTGGTATTGACCGAGGCCAATTCCTTAAACAGATCCTCCCGGGCTTTTTCCTTATTGGGAATAAACCCGGCAAACATAAACCGGTTGGTGGGTAAACCCGAAAGCTGCAAGGCACAGATCACCGCGCAACAACCGGGCAGAACATAGACCGGAACCCCCTGCTCCCGGCATTTGCGCACCAGTTTGTAACCGGGATCGGAAATAAGCGGCGAACCGGCATCGCTGACAAGCGCCACCGCCGCGTCTTCGCGATTGATCAGATCGATGATGCCCTGCGCCCGTTCGCCCTCGCTGTGATCCTCATAGGTCATAAATGTTTTATCCTGCCCAATCCCCAGCAGAGAAAACAGTTTGCGGGTTACGCGGGTATCTTCGCAGGCTACGTATTCGGCCGCTTGCAACACTTCTTTTGCCCGCTCGGAAATATCCCCCAAATTGCCGATCGGCGTTGCCGTTACATACAATCCCTTTTTCATCATTTATTGTCTTTCTGCCCCTTTACAACAAAGCTTTTTTCATTTAAATTAGCCAACATAATTGTTTTCGATTTTGGGATAAAATGCAAGTGTTTAAAAAATTTTGTGCGCTGGCAGTTGCCAGTCTGTTGATTGGCTGCCGTTCATCTTCCGTTACCACCAACGGCGAGGTTTATGAACATATTTCCGACATTGACGAAGCTTCGTTTGAAACACCGTCCAGTTTTCGCGTCGGCGTGCTGCTGCCGCTTTCGGGCGATGCCGCGCGTTACGGCCAGGGGCTGAAACAGGCGGCTCTGATGGCACTGGAAGATATGAACAACGATAACCTGATTTTGCAGTTTTATGACACACAAAGCTCACCCGAAGGCGCGGAAGAAGCGGCAGAAAACGCCATCAGGCAAAAAGCGCAGATGATCATCGGCCCCTTGACCGGAACTTCGGTGCGCGCCATCTCGGACGAAACCAAAGCCCGCGGCATTCCGGTGGTGGCTTTTTCAACCGATTCCGGCGCTTTGCAAAGTCAGGTTTATACCCTTGGCCTGCTGGTTGAAGAACAAGTCAACCGCATTATCGGTTATGCCGCTGCCAAAGGACGACGAAATTTTGCCCTGCTCGTTCCCGACAACAGTACCGGCATAGCGGCCGCGCAAGCTGCGGTTAAAACAACCGCCGGCAGTGACGCCAAAGTGATTAAAATTGCTTTTTATTCGCCAAAATCAACCGACTTTTCGGAAGTTATCCGACAAATGAGCGATTATGAACGCCGTTCGGCCGGAATAAACAAAGAAAAAAATCGCCTGAAAGCTCTGGCGCAAAAAGGAGATACGGAAGCGGCCAAAGCTTTGCGGCGGCTGGCGGCCAAAGATACTGACAACGGTGTTGATTTTGACGCGGTGCTGATCCCCGAATCCGGCGCCAAGCTTAAATCGGCAGTAGCAATGTTCGGTTATTATGACGTTTTTGCACCGGAAGTAAAATTTCTCGGCACTTCGGTTTGGGAAAACACCCGCTTGAACAAAGAATCTACCCTAACCGGCAGCTGGTATCCGGCAATGTCACGCACTCATAATGCCTATTTCAACAAAAAATATCATTCGCTTTTCGGCGAATATCCGCAAAGCCTTTATGCCTTTGCTTACGATGCGGTGGCTCTTTCCTCGGCTTTGGCCAACAACAAACCGACCAATCTTGATGCCGCCGTTACCACCGAAGACGGTTTTGTCGGCATCAGCGGCGTTTTCCGCATTCTGCCCAACGGCAAAAATGAACACAGCCTCGATATCATAGAAGTGACACGTTCGGGGGATGTGGTGGTCGATCCGGCGCCGAAAAAATTTGCCGCCGCCCTGCCCGAAAATTCGCAGGAAAGCGCGGCGCGGGCTTATGATGCCAATCCGCCGTTGATTTTCGGCAAAGATAAAGATGAAGCCGAACGGCTGATTTTCGGCCGTACGCTGGCTGGCAGCCATAGCTATATCCAACCGGCAGATACGGAAACGGAAGACGGAGATTACGGCTTTTCGTTTTAATCGTGTTAATGAGAAGATTTTTTGCTTGCAAGTTAAGCGGAAATTGACGATATTAGCAGATGTGTTATGGAGAGCGTCGGGTCAGGCATTCGCCAACCCGGTCAGGTTCGGAAGAAAGCAGCCGTAACGAAACCGCCTGAGGTCGGCCGCTCTCCGCCTTTTTTTACAATTGAAGACAAGATTATCGATGGCAGAAGAAGAAAAACAGGAACAATATGTGGTTCTGGCTCGTAAATACCGCCCGCAGAATTTTGAAGATCTGCTCGGGCAGGATGCGTTGGTACAGACCCTGACCAATGCCATCAACAACAACCGTCTGCATCATGCTTACATTTTGACCGGTATTCGCGGGGTCGGCAAAACCACCACCGCGCGCTTGATTGCCAAAGCCTTAAATTGTACCGGAGCAGACGGCAACGGCGGCCCCACTACCCATC
>CABUAP010000020.1 GCA_902489675.1 uncultured Azospirillum sp.
GCTCTTGCATAAGGATGAAGAAGAGGCCTCGTTTGAGGACACAAAGATGTTCAAATTCTTTTCCAAAATTTTTCATGTTACCGGCAAGATCCACGGCGAACATTTCTTTGTTAAGGAAAACGGCAAACATTATATTACACCGCTGTTTTTTGCTTTGATTACGATTGAAACCATGGACGTGATTTTCGCGCTGGACAGCATCCCCGCCATTTTCCTCATCACTCAGGATGTGTTCATTGTCTATACCAGCAATATTTTTGCGATACTCGGCCTGCGTGCTTTGTACTTTTTATTGGAGGCGGTTGTTCATAAGTTTAAATACTTAAAACCGGCGTTGTCGATCATTCTGATTTTCATCGGTTTGAAGATTTTTGCGCCGAAACTGCTCGGTTTTGAGCTTGAAGCATGGCATTCTTTGAGCGTTACGTTCGGCTTGTTGTTTGCCGGTATTGTCGTTTCGCTGTGGAAGGCAAAAGACGAAACCCCGGCGGCATAAGCGCTGCCTGCGGATAGAAAAAGCCGTTCCGGTCGGGGCGGCTTTTTTGTTGTTTTGGGCGCCGATTTGTGCTACATTGACTTTCATCAAATAAGAAAATGAGGAATTTTATGGAAAAAAATTCGGATTTTTGGTTCAATTATGATCGAACCCCTCGCGATGCAACCGACCAAGACGGAAACCTGCTGGAAATCAGCGAAGAGCCGATCAAAATGACGGTTTTTACCCCCGGCTTGGGCAAAAAATATCCTTGGGGCCATGTTCAGTTGGAATATGAAGGACAGATAATAGATTTTGAAGCCGGCGGGATGCGCAATCTGAAAGCAGATCAGCCGCAGATTTTTGATGAAGGCATCCGCCACTATTATGTTTTTCCGGCCGCAAACGGTATAAACAGAGAGCGTTTGCAGGCGGCGATCCGGCAGCGGCGGGAGCAAGCGGGCGATTATAACCTGATCTTGAACAATTGTGCCGGTCAGGTGAGGGAGGTATTGGAAGAAGCCGGTGCCAGAGGCATTGAGGAATTTCGACCGTTGGATATATCCATTCCCGAACGGATCGGCCGTTGGTGCAAAAGCACAGGGATCGAAATTGATGTGCATACCACCAATCTGTATCGCTTGGAGCGACGGAAAGATTTTGCCCGTCTGAAACGGGTTTTGGAATATTCTCGCCGTCTGCAAGCCGGTGATTATACGCCGGAGGAATGGCTGCCGGACGGGAAGGGCGGCGACCAAATGCGTCATTTTATGATCCGTCGCGCAGCTCAGGAAATTCGGCATATTTTGCGCATAAATCGAAATGATTTCGGCACCGGAAAAGTATTTGTCGATTATTTGAATACCCATTGCGACGACGCTTCTTTTTTGGAAAAATACGGTATTAACCAAGAGATGGGCAAGAGCATTTATCGCCGTTGTCCGGAACGCGAACAACTTTACCTTTCCCGCCGGCAAATGCCCGGAACTTTTTTTGCAGATAAAACCGAAAGCCGTTGATAACGGCAGGCTTGACTTTTGAATGCGCAGGCATATATCGGATTGAAATCACAATTGAAAAAGAAAAGAGGTATCTGATGAAAAAAGAAGACCAATCTAAAGAAAAAAAAGAAGTTACGGATAAAAGCAGAAAGTATGCTCGCAGGGATAAAACTCTGCCTGAAAAAGTTGCGCCGGTCAAAACTGAAGCCAAGAATACAGACGGAGAAAATATTATCTATAAAAAACCGCCGTTCAAAAGACCTCATCCGGGGTTGCCGCTGCCGGGTGAGAACGAGGGACATCCTTTGCCGGATGAGAAAGAAAACTGTCCTTTGGATGAGGGCTGTCCTCGTCACTGCCGGACGGCTGCGGCGTTTATTCTGGCGGCAGGTATTGCGCTGGGCGGATTTTTCCCCGGCTATTATTATTATCAGTCCAAAATCAATGCCAACAGCGTAACCGTCAAAGGTTTGGCGGAGCGGGATGTGCGGGCGGATCTTGCCATCTGGTCGCTGCAGTTTGTCGTAACCGGCAATGATTTGCCGGAAATGCAGCAGCAGATATCCGAACAGGCAAAAATTATCACCGCTTTTTTGAAAAAACGCGGTTTTGCGGATCGTGAAATCTCTTTGAGTCCGATTACAACCAATGATTTGTTAGCCAATCCTTATCAAAATACGGCGGAAACCAACGGCCGTCGTTTTATTCTCACCCAGTCGGTGGAATTGCAAACCGACAAAGTAGATGCGGTGGCCGATGCTTTGACCGCAAGCAATGAACTGATTGGAAAAGGGATTGTCTTTGCTCAGGATTATGGCGGGTCGGGCGCTTCTTTCTTGTTTACCGGTTTAAACGAAATCAAACCGGAAATGCTTGAGGAAGCAACCCGCAATGCCAAAGAAGCCGCCGCTCAGTTTGCCAAAAACAGCGGTACCAAAGTCGGTAAAATCCGCCGTGCCAGTCAGGGTGTTTTCTCCGTCCAGCCTAAGGTGGAAGCGGCAAACATTCAGGAAAGCCGACAGATTGAGAAAAAAGTGCGGGTAGTTTCAACCGTTGAATATTGGCTGAAATAAAGGTTCGATGTTTTGCAACGGGGAGATTTCCCCGTTGTTTTTTGCCAGGCATTGTGCTAATGTAAGTTGTCTTTTTAATTTTAAGAAGGAAAAATCCATGGAAACAAAAGTTGCCGTTATTGCAATTGTTGTCGAAGACCGCGATTCTGTAGAGCGCCTGAACGAAATTCTGCATGATTATGCCGATTATATCATCGGCCGGATGGGGCTTCCCTATCGTGCCAAAAAAATCAATATCATCAGCGTGGTTGTTGACGCGCCGCATGATACAATCAGCGCCTTGTCGGGTAAAATCGGCAGTCTGAAAGGCGTGACGGTCAAAACGGCTTATTCGGGAGCTTGCGAGTAAGCAAACGGTTAAAACTGACGGGGAAGAATGTTCTGACCCATAAGAAAGAGGTGTTTATGTATAATCCGAAATCATTGAAGGCTGAGAAATTTATCAGCCATGAAGAAATATTGTCGACATTGGAATATGCCGAAGCCCACAAAAATAACGCGGCATTGGTTGACGAAATTTTAGCCAAAGCCGAGCAGCGCCAAGGGCTTTCTTACCGGGAGGCATCGGTTCTCCTGGCCTGCGAACTGGAAGATAAAAACGCAAAAATTTATGCGCTGGCCGAACAGATCAAAAAAGATTTTTACGGCAACCGTATTGTTTTGTTTGCGCCGCTCTATCTTTCCAACTATTGCGTCAACGGCTGTGTCTATTGTCCCTATCATGCCAAAAACAAGCATATTGCCCGCAAAAAAATGACGCAGGACGAAGTGCGCCGCGAAGTGATTGCTTTGCAGGATATGGGACACAAACGGCTGGCGATTGAGGCCGGCGAAGATCCGGTCAACAATCCGATCGAATATATTCTTGAGTGCATCAAGACCATATTGCCGCCACGACCGTGGAAAATTATCGCAAATTGCACGAAGCCGGGATCGGCACTTATATTTTGTTTCAGGAAACTTATCATAAAGAAAGTTACGAAAAACTGCATCCGACCGGGCCGAAACACAATTATGCCTGGCATACGGAAGCAATGGATCGAGCCATGGAGGGCGGCATTGACGATGTCGGGCTGGGGGTTTTGTTCGGGCTGGAAATGTATAAATACGAGTTTGCCGGTCTTTTAATGCACGCCGAACATCTGGAGGCGGTTCACGGAGTCGGCCCTCATACCATCAGTGTACCGCGGATTCGCGCTGCTGATGATATTGACCCCGCAAGCTTTGATAACGGCATTGATGATGACACCTTTGCCAAAATTGTTGCCTGTATCCGCATTGCCGTTCCTTATACCGGCATGATTGTTTCCACCCGCGAAAGTCAGGCCTCGCGCGAACGGGTGTTGCATCTGGGGATTTCGCAAATCAGCGGCGGTTCCAAAACCAGTGTCGGCGGCTATGCCGAACCGGAACCGGCGGCAGAAAATTCCGCCCAGTTTGATGTCAGCGATACCCGCACGCTGGATGAAGTGATCCGCTGGCTGATGTCGATGGATTATCTCCCGAGTTTTTGCACCGCCTGCTATCGGGAAGGACGCACCGGCGATCGTTTTATGGCGCTGTGCAAGAGTAAACAAATTCAAAATTGCTGCCATCCGAACGCGCTGATGACACTCAAGGAATATCTGGTTGATTATGCCTCGCCGGAAACCAAAGAACTCGGCATGGCGTTGATCAAGAAAGAGCTGCACAATATCCCCAAAGAAAAAGTGCGTGACATTGTGGTTGAAAGGCTGGAAAAAATCGAAAACGGCGACCGCGATTTTCGTTTCTGAAATCTGTTTTGGAGCCAATCCCCGGTACCTGCATCGGGGATTTTTTTATTCTGCGGTTATCTTTTGTTGAAAAAAATATTGTAATTTTTGTCCAAATGGAATAATTTGATTGTTATGAGAGAATTATTTATTTGTTATTAACTTAAAAACAATATGGCTTATGAAAGATTATAACTTTTTGCTGCCCCCCGGAAGAGAAGTATGTGCCGGCTCGGCAGCGGAAGCGTTTGCTTTGTTTCGCACCGTAGGGGTTAGTATTAAAAAATTGCCGCAGCTTGGTACGATCCGCAGTCGCAGTCATCCCCAAACGGCTTATTGCGTATGGGCAAGCTGCGAGGATGTATTCCATGTGCTGCCGCTGTTTCCGGATATCGGAATCCCCAATTGCAGTGATTGGGAATTTGCGCCGCTTGAAAATGGTGAAATGATCATGTATATCCGGCGCCGCACCTATATCGTGGCTTATGACAAACGGCTTGGCTGCTGTATTCGCAATGTGACTTTTTACTGGCATGAAGATTATGCGGTGAAAGAAGGCGCCATACTCGGCTATCAAAATGCCCGTTATATGTTGTGCCGTTTGTTCGTCACCGAAGAAAACAGCCGTTTGCTGACCTATTGCTGGATTGGGTTTGAGGAAGCAAGCGATACCACTCTTTTTATCAAATTGTTTGAGGAAGACTGGGAACTTTTGGCCGGTTATTCTTATACCGAACTCGGGCGGGAAGCGGTTGATGTCGGCGAACACTTTGAAACGCACGGAAAAAGCTTTGTGTTGAAAGAAGATGAAGACGGCTATCAGTTTTTGGAGCCTGCTTTTCACAATCCTCATTTGCGGCTTTTGAAAAAGGCGTAACTGCTGCCGTATTAACAGATTATTCATTTTATAAAACAAGCCTATGAATAAGAACAGCTATCTCAAGTCCCCCGGCAAAGAGTGTCCTTTGTGGTCTTCTGCCGCGGTCAGGCAATATTGTTCAGCCAAGGGGATTACGCTTCTTCAGCCACCGGTTCCGGGTGTTTCCGCCCGTCCCGAAGATGAAGAAAATACGGGGTTTTTTGTCTGGAATGTGAAAAGTCCGCGGGGAACCCATGTGCTGCCGTTCTTCAAATACGAAGAACTGACTAAAAAGTACGAGATGATGATCTTTCGCCCTTTAGACGATGGGGAAATGTTCCTTTATGACGGTCGGTTGTATCTGGTAAAAACTGATAAGCGGCGCGGATTTTATCTGCAAAACGTTGTTCTTTTTTACCATCAGTCCTATGCCGAGGCCGAAGCTGCTATCCGCGGTTTTGTCGGCGCCGAGTTTATGCTGTGCCGTATTTATGTTATCGGCCGGGTAAAGAAACAGCTTGGCATCTGCTGGGTCGGTTGGGTGCCGGAAACGGGAGACGTGTTGTTTGTCAAATTGTTTCAGGATGATATCGAGCGTTTTATGGCGTATGATCCGTTGCAGCTGGCAAGGGAAGCAATCGATATCGGTGAAACTTTTTACGATCACGGCCGTTTTTGGAAATTGTGCAAAGATGAAGAAGACGCTTATTTGATCAAAGAAGTCAAAACATTGGCGGAAATGTCAATTTATCGCAGATAAATCGGCGCTTCCGATGATAAAAAGCTCTTCCGCCGTCAGGCGGAGGAGTTTTTTGTTGCCGGTTTTTGTTTTTGCGGATAACCTGAAACTAAAGAAGACCAAAACAATAAGGAACATAAATTTGACAGGACAAGACTATTGGGAAGACAAATGGGTTAACAAATTTACCGAAGACGGTGCAGAGCCGGGCGGTTTTGTTGTCGAAACAGAGGCTTTTCTTCGCCGACGCGGGTTGCGAACGGTGCTCGATCTCGGTTCCGGCAAGGGGCGCGGCAGCCTGTGGCTGTCGGCAAAAGGCTATGAGGTGACGGCATTGGATATTTCGCCGTCGGCGTTGGCGTATATCCATAGCCTGAATCCCCGGGTTAAAACCATTTGTACCGATATTGCCGCTTTTAAGGGGAGCGGGCTTTGTTTTGATTGGGTTTTGGCCGATCTTTCGCTTCACTATTGGGATGATACAACCACCCGGATGATTATTGCCGAAATATATAAAGCGCTGGTTCCCGGCGGCTGTTTTTCAATCGCCTGCAAGTCGGTTGCCGATTTTGAATACGGGCAGGGACGGAAAATTGCAGCCGATACTTTTGAACACGGCCATATACGCCATTTTTTCAGCCTCGATTATATGCGGGAACTGCTGCGGGAATTTGAGATAGAAAAAACAGCCGAAACCGAACGCCGGGAAAAACACTACGGCCATTAT
Source organism: uncultured Azospirillum sp. (assembly GCA_902489675.1). Lineage (GTDB taxonomy): Bacteria > Pseudomonadota > Alphaproteobacteria > RF32 > CAG-239 > JAFUYI01. Next base: position 6,629 of record CABUAP010000020.1, read on the forward strand.
CGAACCGTAGAGGCGGTTGCTTTTAAACCAAAATAAAAAAATGGCGGCAGAATGCTATTGTTGCTTGCCATGGCAGATAAAACTGCTATGATAAGGCCATAGACTGTGACATTTTATGACGGAGCTTTTAGACTATGGCTGATGAACTGATTGATATTTTTGACGAAAACATGAATTTGCTGGGTACGGCAATGAAATCCCAGGCGCACCGCGAGGGATTGTGGCATAAGACTTTTCACTGCTGGCTGGTTCGCAAAAATGACGAAGGTAAAAATATGGTCTGGCTGCAGCTCCGCAACAAAGACAAATCTATCTATCCCGATATGCTGGATGTTTCTGCCGCCGGTCATGTCAAATCGGGGGAAGAAGTAAAAGACGGATACCGCGAGGTAACGGAAGAATTGGGGCTCTCTCTGCAAAAAGACAATTTGGTCAAAATGTTTACCACCCGCGAAATCTATCAACAAGGAGAAATTTATAACCGCGAATTTGAGGTTTTGTATATGGCGGTGGTTGATAACCTGCTGGCCAAAGTCAAATTGCAGCCGGAAGAAGTGGCCGGGCTTTATGAGGTGGAGTTAAACGACTTTGTCCGCTTGATCAACGGCGATTGCAAAAGTATCGGCGCTTACGGCGTGCATCGCAACAATGACAATACTTATACTTGGGAAGTTATTACGGTAACGCCGGACAAAGTGGCGGGACACGGCAAGGAGTATTATCTCAAATCGATGGAAATGCTTGCGCGTTATATGGAAAAAGCTTGAATTGCCACCGATTTTGCGGCGCAAATTTTTGTTTAAAAATGATAAATTTTGTCGAATATTGCTTTACAAATGTGCGGCAAAAGAGTATACTGTATAATTCCGTTAAAATCGGTTGTTGTTTTGAGCTTCGGGGTTGACCAAATGAATTTCAGCTATGCTAATGAATTAATTCTACGGGAAAAGAATTTTGAAATTGCCCACGGGCGGCCGGAAAATACCTGGTACTTGTTTCACAATCATGTATTTGGCGCGGCAGAAGTCGCAAGAGCGGTGGCCGATCTGGCCGGCATGGATCCTAATTTGGCTTATTTTTCGGCGCTTTTGCATGATATCGGCAAAATTAGGGAAAAACATGAAAAACGCTTTCACGGCGTTTTAGGCTATGAGATGTTAAAAGAAGAAAATGCCGATGTGGCGCGGGCTTGTTTGGTCCATACCTTCCCTTTTAACCGGCTGGACAATTTTGAACATTGCCGCAAAATGTTTTTTGACCGTCGGGAAGACTATGAGTTGACGGCAGCCTTTATCCGTTCTCATCCGCTGAATGATTATGATCTGCTGGTGCAGATGGCCGATGGTTTGGCCAATGCCTATGGTTTGGTAACGATTGAGGAACGGGCGGCGGAATATGCCAAACGTCACGGTATCGATGTGCCGCCGGGAATGTTGGAATCTATGCACGAGTTGAAAGACTATTTTGACCGCAAAATCGGTCTTGATGTCTATACCTTGTTTGATAAGGTGGCGGCTAAAGATATTTTTATTACCGTTCCGGCCGGCGGCGGGGTGTTTTCTTCGGCAGGCTGACCAGCAGCACACCGGCAACGACAACCGCACCGCCGATGATTTGCGAAAGGCTGATGTGTTCTTTCAATACAAAATGCGCTTCAAGTGCGCTGAAAACCGGCAGCATATAATAGATGATACCGGCTTTGACATTACCGATTTTATTTAACGCCGTGTTCCACGCAAGATAGGAAATGACCGAGTTGAAAATCCCGAGATAGGCAATAACGGCCAAATCTTCGGAACGAATGTTTTCAATCTGAGAAACGGGGACGGAAATAAGTACTCCGGCCGCCAAAATCGGCAGTGCGGTGATGATGGTGGCGCCAAGCATGACAGATTGGTCGATCTCGGGCGGCCGCTTGGATTGAAGCATGGAATATATGGCAAAACCAAAAGTGTTGGCTAAAACAAAAAAATCGCCGCTGACCAGTTTGACCTGAGAAAGCCGGGAAAAATTGCCGTCTAAAATAATAACGACAACGCCGGCCACGGCAATCACCAGTCCGGCCAGTTGTTGGTTTGAAATTTCGGTTTTAAGAAAAATACGGGAAAGCAGTACCAAAAAGATAGGGCCGGTCATATCAAGCATGCCGATATTGACGGCCGAAGCCGTGTGTCCGGCAAAATAAATCAGAGTATTGTCAAGAACAATGCCGGTGACGGCCAAGCCGAAAATCAGCGGAATATGTTGCCGCAGATGTTTTTGTGCCGCTTTGATTTTGTGCCAGGAAAGCGGTATCAGAATGCATCCGGCGACCAGCCAGCGGCCGAATGCAATCTCAAGCGGTGCCATTGACGAAGCAAAACTGGTAGCGACAATAATGTTCCAGCTCCAGAAAAAAATGGCGGTAAATGCCAGTAGATAACCCATATCTGTTTTCCTTTCCCCTGCCGATATAATTCGTAAGCCGGTAAAAACAAGGTTTGCTTTGCGGTTTTATATCGGCTATACTCAAATAAAAAAAACGGCCTAGGGAAAAAATGATAAAATACTGCGTTTGGGATGTGGGCAACACGATTTATAACTTTAGTCTAAAACCATTGGAACGTTGGTTTGCGGAAAAAACAACCGATATTGAAAAATTCCGGCATAACGGCGGCTTGCGAAATTATAGTTTCAATCCCTATATGCTCGGACAAATTGATACCAAAGAAATGTGCGTTCAGTTGTGCGAACGTTTTGATGTGCCCTATACCAAAGAAGTGCCGGCCGCAATAAACAGGGAACTGCATCGAGGCGTGGGACCGTATTTTGCCGAAACTAAACAAATGATGCGGCTTATGCGGAAAAAGGGGATAGAAAACGCCGTTTTTTCCAATGCAATGCCGCTGCTTGCCGGCACGGTTTCTTATCCCGAACTGCTGAAGCCGGAAAATGTTTTTACTTCTTACAAAGCCGGTCTGCTGAAACCAGACCCGGCAGTGTATGAATATGTTCGCGCCAACCTCGGTGCCCGTTTTGAAGAAATGATTATGGTTGACGATAAGCCGAAAAATATTGAAGCTGCCCGCGCGCTGGGAATGTATGGCGTGATTTATGCGCCGGAAACGGCAGAGCGGGATCTTATGCAAATTATAAACCATGTCGGTTGTCCGGTAAAAATGACCGATAAGGATATTATCCGCCAAAGCATAAAAAACGTTTTGGACACAAATAAACAAAAATAGATTGATTTTTTCTGCCGTTTTGATTATATTGAAAATGTTTGAAAATTTATTGTCACTATAATTGAATGTCTAACTTAAAAACTTTTTGTTTATGAGTAACGAAAAAGAAGTATTGTACCATTTGCTTGATACAATTCAGTTGATGGAACTCCCGAGGGAGGTGTATGCCGAATTTGCGCGGGAGATGATCACACGTCTGGGACTTTCTCTTGAAGACTGTTTTTCTGTTGGGGAAACAACGCAGTTTCTGCAAAACATCAGGGAAAAATGCAAAGATTTGATCTCTCTGACGGAAATGCTGCCGTCTGTCTTGGCACTCGCTGCTGCTGTACCTGCTGTTCCGGCAGTTGTTCGGGAAGTATCTGAAACGGGAGAAATTCCGTTGGAAGACGAAAACGGGGTGATCGGCTGCGTGATCCGGACGGAAGAAAAGCCCGAAACCGCAGAAGAAGCTCGAGTATCTGCTTATCCGAAAGGTTACAGCCGCAACGGTAAAAAGCTGGGACGTCCGCGAAAGCCCCCCAAAGCAGCAGCTTCGAAGGAAAATAACGCGGACGAAGAGGAAGATAAGCCCGTAGATAACGAGGTGATCGTATCCGATACAGTAACCGAACAGCAAAATGATGAAAAAGGCGAGGTTGCTCCTGCCGAAACTCCGTCGGAAAAAAGCGCCGCTGATGAGGATGCTTTAACTGCTGAAGAGTTGCAGGAAATCGAGAATCTGAAGATGGGCAGAGAATATTCCATGGATATTCTTTATTGTTGGCGCAACCGAATGGTTGTTTCCAACCGGGTGTTGCAGGAGGGAACGCCGCTCGGCGTTTTTATCCCTTATAATCGCAAGGCTGTAGAGTATGAAAAATTCATTCTTTATGTGACCGACGAAATCTCCGGCTTGCCCTTGAGCAAAGCCTCGTCCTATGCCCGCAGCAAACTGCCGGCATATAAAGGCGAAAAGTGGAAAGTTCTCGACACATGGCAGATTGAGGCGGCCAAACAGGCGCAGCCGGAGCTCAATCGGATTTTGAAAAAAATCGGCGGTGATCCGTTTGTCGGTTCTTATCTGGTTCCCAAAGTGGTCAATTACCACAAAATGCCCGACAAGATCCGCTATGCGCTCAATGTTCGTTGAACTGTAAAATGATTGAAAAACAGAAGCTGCCGTTAAGGTTGCTTCTGTTTTTGTTTGGGGATACCGTAAGGGGTTTACAAACAGCGGAAAATGAGCTATAAAAAACAAGATTTGAAATTATTAATTTAACTATAATGTGTATGAAAAAAGTTTTTGTTTTGCTGTTGCCGCTGCTGTTTGTTGCTTGCGACAAAGCGGAAGAACCGGAGCGGCCGCCGTTTTCCCATCCGGTGGAAACAGAAGAGAACACGGTTATTGACAAGTTGTACGAAATCAGTATGCGGCGGGAAATTCCTTTTCCGTTTGCCGCGTATGTGCTGCGTTTGGCGGACGGCAACGATGTTTATATGCTTCGTTATCGTTATAACCGCGATTTGCATGAAGGAGAACGCATCAGTTACCGGGTTTTTTCTTTTTGCCCGGATGAAATTGCGGTTTTAAACGGCGTGGAACTTGGTGACGGCAGCGATGCCGGTGGCGAAAAAGAAAAAATGGCAAGCCGCGGTTTGGTTGCAACTGATCCTACAGAAGCGTATGTAACGGATATTTTTGATATGAAAATCCGTTATAGTTTGACTTTTGTGCCGATAGACACCTGGTTCATTGAACTGGATGACGGAAAACTGGTTTATGTGAAAAAAAGTAAATTGAACTTGGAACTCAAACCGGGAGATCACATTGTGTATAATGTCTATACCCTTTCTCCGAACGAGGTTCTGGCAATTAAAAAACTAGATTAAACGGAAGGCTCCGCGTGTTAAAATAACACCGGAGCTTTTTTGTGCTGAAGAGAGGAAAAATCGATTGCTTTTTGCCGGGGTTGGTTTACAATCCGCCAATGAGATTAACAGCAGTTTTTTGGGGGCAAATGAAAAAACATTTTTATATTTTTCGACACGGGCAGACAATCTGGAATGCGGAAGGACGGCCGCAAGGACAGCATCCGTATCCGGTTCCGCTGACAATGACCGGTCGTGAACAGGCAGAGCAACTGGCACAAAAATTGTCAGATAAAAAAATTAAAAAGCTGATCAGTTCCGATTTGCTCCGTGCTAAACAAACTGCGGAAATCGTTGCCGGCAGGCTTGGGCTTGAGGTAGAATTTGACGCGCGTCTGCGGGAAGTGGATTACGGAAAATTAAATGGTATGTATACAATTGAACGCGAAGAAAAATATCCGGATTTTCGCAAATGCTATACCGATTATTCGGCAAGTTTTCCCGATGGTGAAAGTTTTGGCGAGGTTGGCGAACGAATGAAAGCAGCGATCCGCGAGGCGGCGCTGAAATATAATAACCGCAGTATTGCCGTTTCCTCTCACGGAAATGCCATGACCGTATTGTTAAATGTTTTGTTTGGCCGCAAATTGTATCGATTGGCTAACTGTGATTTTATTCATATTACCTATGATCCCGACAAAGATTTGTGGGCGCCGGTCGATATTCCGCCCGAACAGCCGGCGTTTGAACCTACGTTTTTGAACTATTGAGGGAGTGTAGCATGGGATTGTCGGTCACGGGAGAAAATAATCGGCTGCTGATTGTCGAAAACGGCGAAGAGCGGGAAATAAATGAAGAAATTCCCGGTTTTGAGATTGAAATCAGCGGCAATAATAATTTGATCCGCATTGAGTATCCGCAGTGTTTTGAAAAATCACGATTGAAAATTGTCGGTGACAATAATGAGTTTAGCAAAAAAGCATCTGTACGCAAAACGGTGGATTCATTTTTTTATGTCGGTAACGGCAGCCGGATCACAATCGGGCGCAATTGTTTTTTTAACGGCGGCATCGGCGTTTTTGCCAAAGAAAAAACAGGTGTTTCTGTTGTTTTGGGCGATGACGTTATTATCGGCAGCGGTTCCGTGATTCGCACCGGCGACGGTCATACGATCGTTGATGCGGGCAGTCGCGATCCGTTAAATGAACCTCGGGATATCAAAATCGGCAGCCATGTATGGGTAGGCGCAAGAGTGATGCTGCTCAAGGGCGCAGAAATCGGCGCTCATTCCATTGTCGGTGCCATGTCTTTGGTTAATAAGAAATTTGATGAAAAAAATGTTATTATCGCCGGTGTTCCGGCGCGTGTGATCCGCCGTGATGTAGATTGGGATATCTCCGACTATGCGGCTTATACCGAAATTTGAAAAATCCCGAGTCTAAAAATATAAATTCATATTTTAGAGAATAAAACTTTTACAAATGAAAAAAGAATTGAGCTTTTTCATAAGGTTGGAGATATAAATATAAAAAAGTTGCCAAAAATGTTGACAAATTAAAGAAAAAAGCTTATAAACCATTCCTGTAGTTAACTATTATTT
>CABUAP010000021.1 GCA_902489675.1 uncultured Azospirillum sp.
ATATAAAAAATTAACCTGTCCGTGCTATAAAAACGCAAATAAAGGAGAATTTGCCGATGTTTGCAAAATGGCTGGATGCTGCAAAAATTTATGCCGACAAAAGAATGCCGGTAATGCTGGCATTCGGCTTTTCCAGCGGTTTCCCGTTGCTTCTGGTCGGCAGCACGCTGACGGTGTGGCTGCAGGAAAGCCAAATTCCCTATGCCCTGATCGGCCTTTTTTCACTGGCACGGATGCCTTATGGTTTCAAATGGATTTGGTCGCCGCTGATTGACCGTATTCGGTTGCCGCTGTTTGAGCGTCTTGGCCGCCGCCGTGGCTGGGCTTTGTTTATCCAGCTGTTTATGCTGGCGGCAATTTTGGTAATGTCATCAATCAATCCGGCCGAGCATACGGCCTGGATGGCGCTTCTGGCTCTGATTGTTGCCGGCTGTTCGGCTTCGCAGGATATTGTTCTTGATGCTTATCGCATCGACAGTTTTCAAACGGCGGAGCAGGGCGCGGGCTCGGCTGTTTTTGTGCTGGGTTACCGCATCGGAATGCTTTTTTCCGGCGCTTTCGCCTTGTGGCTGACAGCATATCTCAATTGGCAGCAGGTTTATATCGTCATGGCGCTTGGCACTTTGGTCGGGATTGTAACCGTATTGTTGGCCAAAGAACCGTATAAAGATCAAAAATATCGTGAAAAGCGGGAAAATTTGCCGTTTAAACCCCGTCTTCGGCGGTTTTTGAAAGAATCCGTTTATGAACCGTTCAAAGATTTTATGCGTCATCACCGTTGGGGGCTGATTTTGTTGTTTATTTTGCTCTATCGATTAAGTGACGAATATAAAGCGCCGATGGCTTTCGTTTTTTATAAGGATATGGGCTTTAGCAATGCCGAGATTGCCTATGTGTCAAAAATTTATGGGATGTTGGCAACCATTGCCGGCGGCCTGCTTGGCGGAATTTACATTAAACGCTGCGGCTTACCGAAAGCGCTGATGCTGTTCGGTATTCTGCAAGGCGTGACCAATTTGGTGTATATCGGTCAGGCCTATGCCGGTGACAATGTTTATTCTTTGTCGTTGACAATCTGTATGGATAATCTGGCCGCCGGTATGGGTACCACCGCACTGGTGGCCTATATGGCCTCGCTTTGCAATGTAGCCTACAGTGCCACCCAATATGCGCTTTTGTCTTCATTGATGAGTCTGCCGCGGGATATTTTTGCCTCGACCAGCGGCGTTTTGGCCGATCATGTCAGCTGGCCGTTGTTCTTCCTGATTTCTTCGCTGATGGTGCTGCCGGGGCTGATATTGCTGGCTTATATGATCAAAAAGAAAGTTTTATCCTGATTTTGCCGATAAGGGGGAAAGCATGATGAAAGTCATCAACATCGGCGGCGCGATCAATGCCGGTAAATCCACGGTTTCCAAAATTCTGGCCGAAAAGCTGAATAATGCCGTTTTTATCGAAGTCGATGAATTGTTGCCCGATGAGGAAGAATATCTGTTTCCCGATTTTTCGGCGCGGATAAACGAGCGTCTTCGCCGGCTTTATGCTGAACTCGATCGGCATCTTTGCGAACAACGGTTTGATTATATCATTTTTGCCTATCCGATGACGGAAAAGACGTTTAACGCAATCTGCACACTTATTAAGGATAAGGCTGCTTTTGTTGTCATCACCCTTAACCCGCCGTTGGAAAAATGCCTGCTTAATCGCGGGACGAGAGAGTTAACCGAGTGGGAAACGAAACGTATTGGGGAAATGTATGCGAAAGGCTTTAATTGTTTTGCCCGTTCAGACCTGATTATCGACAATGACGGACAAACACCCGAACAAACGGCGGGAACAATTGTTTCTTTCATTGCCGCTGGGGCTGGCTGATATTGATTTTTTTTGTTATGCTGAACTCCGTTTTCGGATCTTTTTCCTGTACCTCAATCTGTCATGCGTCCGATTTGTCATGCTGAACTTGTTTCAGCATCTCTTTTTATTGGCGCCTATTTTCCCCTTTTCTTTCCTCTCTCCTTTATCTACTCTTTATCTCCTCTTCTTCCTCTTTATCTCTTCTCCTTCCCCTTTATCTCCTCTTCTTCCCCTTTATCTCTTCTCCTTCCTCTTTATCTCCTCTTCTTTCCTCTCTTTTTCCTTCCCCCTCTTTCCTCTCCCCCTTTTCTCCGAGATCCCGAAACAAATTCGGGATGACAATAAGGTTTGGTTCTGGAGAACAATGGATAATGTTCGGGATGTCAATAAGGGGGGATTGCGGCAGGGAGGTGTTCGGGATAGCAGTAGGTGGATGACATCCAAAGCTGTTCAGGGTAACAATAGGGGGATATTGGGGATGATAACCGGAAATATCTGAAATAACAGAGGAATATTCGGAATAACAAAAAAATCCGGAATAATATCGGTAGTATAATGGCAATCGACATCGAAGCTTATTTTTCCGGAATAATTTTACTTTCTTCCGGGATCGGATTGCCGCGCCCTGCTTCCAACGCCGATTTTTTGACAAACCCCATTTCGCCGTTGTCGAGCATAATCCGATACCACTTTTTATCCGGTGTAAATCCGGTAACGCGGACGGTATGCCCTTCTTCCAATGTTGCCATGACGTCAAATTTGTCACCCGGTCCGTACATCACTTTGCTTTCGCGGTTCAGATGATAGAGCATTTTTTCGTCATAAAGATCAATCGGAATATCAAAAATTTTGGAAACCACCACGTCATCAAAGGTTTCGCCGCCGTCACTAAAGGTTACTTTTTGAAAATAGGTGATTTCATTTTGCTTGACCATATATTTTTGCAATCCGCCGAAAGAGGAGTTGACGATGGGTGATAACAAAATCATCACCAGTACGAACGGTACCAGCAAGTGTGCCGCTTTCAGCCGCCGCCAGCGCCATTTGGGCAGCGGCGGAATTTTGGTGTTTAAATGAGTGATATAGCGTTCAATCAGCGGCCGCTGTTCCGGTAAAGCGTATTCCAGCGCCTGAGCAGCGGAGTAGGCTGCCTGACGATCCTTATTTTCCTGATGATAGGCCAGAGCATTGTGCAGTAAAAGAGTCAGGTTATCTTGTCGGTTGCTGCCGGTTTTGCTAAAATTGGTGCCGATGGCTCGGCAATTAGCAACAAAAGCTTTGGGGTTCCACCAACCGGCCAGCCAGTTGACCAGCGAACATTTTAAAATTTCGTTAAAAGCTTGTTTTTCATCGCAAATCAAACGTTCTTCCCGGTCAGTGTACTTAATCGCTTTGCCGATGACATACCGAAGATCAAAAACCCGCACATCGGGGTTTTCCGCTTCCAGCCGGTCTTTTAAAATACTCAGAGCATCCATTTGCGGAAAATTTTCTTTTCCGTAAGCGCAGGCCAAAAGGTCATAAGTCAGACGCTTTTTCTCATCCTGCAAAATGTCATATGCTACCGATATTTTCTGGAAATGCTCCATTGCGTCTTCCGCTTTATTATAGTCCGGGTGCCACTCTTTGGCGCGGTCGCGGTAACTCAGCTTGATCGTTCGCGCATCGGCATCGGGCGAAACTTCCAAAACCTGATAATATTCCAACGGGTCACGGTTGTACATTTTTTTCATCCTGTAAAATTTTTCTTGCGATCTCGATCACATCCGCCGCCGCTTCCGAGGTCGGATAACGGCTGATCAGCGGCATTTGGCTGCGGATAGCGTCACGGATCCGCGCATCACGGCGGACGATACCCAAAAGCGGCGGTGATATTTTCAGAAAAGTCTGGCAGGCTTTTTGCAGAATATCATAAGTCTGTCGTCCTGCGCGCAGAGTGTCTGCCTGATTGACAACAATCTCAAGCCGGCATTTGGGATATTGCATCGTCATCAGTTTTACAAAAGCGTAAGCATCGGTCAGAGCTGTCGGCTCGTCGGTGCAAACCACAATCACCCGTCCCGCCATGCCCGACAAAATGCGGATTGATTTTTCCACCCCGGCGCCCATATCCAAAATCACTTTATCGTAAGCGCCGGCCAAAAGCGCCAAATCTTCGGCCAAAATTTGCAGCCGTCCCACCGGCATCGATGCCAGTCCGGCCGATCCGGAGCGTCCGGCAATAACATCAAAACGGCATTTGTCACAATAGTGAACCACCTGATTTAAGGTGGTGGTGCCGGTAACAACGCTGCCCAAATCAAACGGCACCATCAGTCCCAGCTGGATGTCGATATTGGCCATTCCCAAATCGCCGTCAAACAACAGCGTCTTCTGTTTTAACCCGCTCAAAGCGTGCGCCAGCGTGATCGAAAACCAAGTCTTGCCAACGCCGCCTTTGCCCGAGGCAACCGCAATCATCCGATTTTCCTGCTGCAGCTGCAGCGCTTGATAAAACGTTGTTCTGTTTTCTTCCGGCATCCGTCTTCCCCTGTTTTATGCCAACAGCAGCCGTGCCAACGACGGTGCGTCAAACTTGGCCAGTCCGGTTGCCATATTGGCGGAAACAGATGCCTGTCCGAGTTTGAAACTGCCTTTGAGCGCAGCGGTCAGTACGCCGCCGATTCGTTGGCAGAGATCAAGCTTGGTCGGCAGCAGACAATGAGCGCCGAGAGCAGCAAACAAGGTTGCCGCTTCTCCCGCATCATAAGCATTGTAACCGGCATCAAGTGTCAGAATTGTTTCACCGTCTGCGGCGGTCAGCAATGTTTGCAAACGTTTTGAGTCTTCACGCGAGAAAGGGTTGGTACCGGGGGTATCGACCAGAATCAGCGGATGCGTCTGACGTGCTTTTTCTATAGCGTCTGCCAGTTGTGATGCTTCCCGCACGGTTTGAAAATCCGCTTCCAAAACGGCGGCCAGCGATTTTAATTGGGCATTGGTTCCGGCGCGAACATTGTCGGCGCTGATCAATGCGCAGGAAATTCCGTTTATGCGGGCAAGCGCGGCTGTTTTAACCAGCGCGGACGTTTTGCCGCTGCCCTGAATGCCGATAAAAACTTTTGTGCCGTCGAGGATATCGTAGCTGTCAAACAGGCCGGTAAAAACCGCGGCCAAAACGGCTGTATCCTCTTTATCGTTGCCGGCGGCCGCTTTTGCTCGACACAAAGCCAGCAGTTTTGCTCGAATTTCCGCAGCGGTTTCATGATAGGCCAACCTTTCGCGGATCAAGTTGTCACTATAGGCCGCCGCATAAATTTCCGGCGTTTCGCCGGTAAAATCGATTTCATCGGTTTCTACCGCGGCAACCAATTCACTGCGGCCGTCTTCTGTCTGGGAGGTAGAAACGATTATCGCTTCCGGCCCTAATTCCTCCTTAACCCGCCGCATCAATCGGATCATGTCTTCGTCAACGAATTTTTTTATCCGCATCTGTTTTCTCCGTCTTCCAAAATTCGTGTTATGACAATCCCCATTCGTCCGTTTTCAATCATCAGTTCGCCTTTGGCAACCGCGTCGCCGTTGACGCAGATATCTGCCTCGCTGCCGATTTCCCGATCCAGTTCCAAAACCGCGCCTTCCTGCAACTCCAGCAGCTGCCCGATGGTCAGACTGATCTGCCCCAGTACAACGGTTATTTCTACCGGAACATTTAACAGCGGTTTTAATTTTTGCAGGTCAGGCAAGTTCTTTTCCCGCTCGGGTAACATTGCCGGGTTAGCTTTGGAATCTCTTGCGCCTGCGTCTTCGGTTGTTTTTACCGATTCCGCCTGCGTTTCTTGCTCTGCGTTCGGAGAAAACCGACGGTTAATCGAAAGATCCAGCACCGGCGGGTTTTCATCCTTTGCGGTAAAATTGTCAAATCCATACGGTCGGCGGTTCATCAGATACGCTCCCCGTTTGTTTTTTTCAGGCAGATTTTGCCGGCGGCGGCCAGTTTTGACGCTTGCTCAATAATTTCATTTTGGGCGGCTTCGACATCTTTCAGCTTAACCGGTCCGAGTGTTGTCATTTCTTTTTGTACAAAAGCAACGGCATCGGGCGACATATTGGCAAAGAAATGTTGTTTCAGCTTTTCCGAAGCGCCGCGAAGAGCCACCGCCAGCCGTTCAGCTTCCACCTCATCAAACAGTCGGCGGATATCTTTGTTGCCGACAATGCTGAAATCTTCAAAATTAAACATCGTTGCCCGCAAGTGTCCGGCCAAAACCGGATTGTCTGTTTCCAGCGCTCCCAAAAGTTCCTGGCGGCGGTTCCCGGCGGCGGCAAACAGTTGGAAAGCGCGTTCACGGCCGTTTTGAACGGGATGAGCAAAATCACGCGATAATGTTTTTTCAATTTCTTCTGCTATTTCCGGTGCTGTCGGTACGGCGGTTGCCATGGCTGCCAGTGTTTCGGCGGCAAAATCAAGAGGAAGCATTGCAAGCACGGCCGCCGCTGTTTGCTGATTCAGGCGCAACAAAACATAAGCCGCCGCTGCCGGACATTCTTTGGTAAGATAGCCGGCAAGGGTTTCCGCGTCGGTATTTTCAAGTTTTTTCCAAACGACCTCAGGGCTTTTGGGAGTAACATCATTTGTTTTCGATTCGCGGCGGCGATATCTCAGCCATAAAAAGACCACCAGCGCGCAGCTGCCTGCTAACAAAGCAAGTTCGAACTGTTCGGCTGCATTGGTTTTGCCGTTAGCAAAAGAGATATTTTCAATTTGCAGACTGTCGCCCCGCCGCGGTTCAAAGCCGATAACCGGTGCGATAATTGAGGCCAGCCGCGCCAGTTCGCCGCGGCCGAGTTCCCGGCACGAGCCGTCGTTGCAAAAACTGTCCACCAGCACCAATGCTGACAGGCGTTTAATTCTTCCGCCGTTCTTAATCACGCTGCGGCTGTATTTGTTGATTTCGTATTCCGCTTCGCTGGCAAAATTGGCCGCTGCGGTATAAGAACGCAGCACCTGTCCGTCGGGATCAAAAATTTCCTCACTTGAACGAACGGTATCATAATCAATTTCAAGCCGTACCTCGGCTTGTATCCGTCTTTCGCCGATCAGCGGTTTAAGGATATTGACAATACGTTGGGCAAGATATGCCTCTTCGCTTCTGCGGACGGCTTCGCGGTTGGTTTGGATCGGAGCGGGAATTGTTTCGCGGCTAGTTGTTGGGCGCGGGTATTGAAGAGCCAGCAAAGTCCACACCACTGCCAACCCGACGGCAAAACCCGCGGCTGCCGCTATCAGTCCCCGACAAAACGGGCAATATGTTTCCGATCGTTTCAACTTTTTTACCTGACTTTCAAATAAATTCTTATTATAATAAAATAACCGTTTCTACCCGATTGTTAAAAGCAAATTTGTCAGATATTCACAATCTTTGCCAGCGAATTTTCCAATTCCTCGGCCGCATCCTCGTCATTCAGGCGGTGGTTGGAAGTTTTCAGCAGCTTAATCTCTACTTGGTCTGAAGCAATTGCCGCGGCAAAATCCGGTACAAACTGCCACGGCAGACTGGCGTCTTCCATCCCCTGAATCAAATGCACCGGGCAGCGGATCGGCCAGCTGTTTTTACCTTCGGGCAGACATTCTGCCATGGCGGTATCAATAAAACGCTGCGTAATGGTATAGGCAAAATCTTTGTTGCCGAAAATAAATTTGCCCTTTTCCCGCAAATCTGCTTCTTGTTCCGGGGTGACCAGCTTGGCGAAATATTTTACAAAATTCGGTGCGGCCGCCATCCCGATCACGCCTTTGATGCGTTCCGGCCGTTCAATTGCAGCCAATAGCGACAGCCAGCCGCCCATCGATGAGCCGACACAGACAATATCGCCTGTAATTGCTTCGTCAATTGCCTCAAGCATTTGTTCTTTCCAAATTTTGAAATCGGCATTTTCCAGATTGTCCCGATCCGAACCGTGGCCGGCATAATCAAAACGAAACAAACCAACGCCGTGCGCCAAGCAAAAAGCCTTAACCGTTTCCGGTTTTTTCCCCCAGCAGTCGGAACAGAAACCGTGCAGATAAAGCACGGTCGGCTGTCCGTTTTTCGGTAAAATATGTTCAAAATCTGTTGCAAAGGCAGATTTAAAAGTGTACTTTGGCATCAATTGACAACCCATAATAAAATTACAAAAACTGTGAAGGATTATATTAAGAAAATGTCTAAAGGTAAAGAACAAAAACCGGTTATTCTGCAAGTGCTGCCGGAACTTGATCACGGCGGGGTGGAAGTCGGAACGGTGCAGATTGCCGCCGCTTTGGAAGAACATGGCATAAAAAATTTTGTGGCTTCTGCCGGCGGCCGTATGGTTTATGATTTGGAAAAAATTAAAGTGCCGCATTTTACCTTGCCGCTTAAAACCAAAAACCCGATCAAACTTTACCTCAATTCGCTGAAATTGGAAAAAATTATCAAAGAAAACGGCATCAATATCGTTCATGCTCGCTCCCGCGCTCCGGCTTGGAGTGCCTATTGGGCGGCTAAACGCGCCGGCGTCAAATTTATGACCACGTTTCACGGCACTTACGGATTGGGGCCGAAAGGCATCAAAAAATTCTACAACCGGGTGATGACTTACGGGCAGCTGATTATCGCCATCTCCAATCATATCAAAAAACATATGATGGAAAATTATCAGGTTGATGAGAATAAAATCCGTCTTATCCACCGCTGTGTCGATACTGCCAAGTTTTCGCCGGCAGCCGTTAGTCAGGAACGGATTATCCGTACTCTTCAGGAAAATAATATCCCCGAAGATCTGCCGATCATTTCGCTGATCGGGCGCGTTACCCGCTGGAAAGGACAGCATATGCTGTTGGAAGCTCTGGCCAAATTAAAAGACCGCGATTTTTTCTGTCTGATTGTCGGTTCCGATCAGGGACGCGTCAAATATACCGAAGAGCTGAAAGCGTTGGTTAAACAATACGGCCTTGAAAGCAAAGTCAAATTTATCGGGCATAGCTTTGATATCCCCGCGCTGTTGATGGTTTCCGACATTGTGCTTTCCACCGCCATTGAGCCGGAAGCTTTCGGCCGTGCCGCCATCGAAGGGCAGGCGATGGGCAAAATCGTGATTGCTTCCAATATCGGCGGTTCGCTCGAAAATACCGTGGACGGTGTTACCGGAAAACTTTATGAAAGCACCGATCCCAAAGCTTTGGCAGACGCAATCGACTGGGCGCTCAGTCTGCCGCTTGAGGAAAAGAAAAAAATTTCGGCCGCAGCGGTCAAAAATGTAAAAGATAATTTTACAAAGCAGATAA
Source organism: uncultured Azospirillum sp. (assembly GCA_902489675.1). Taxonomy (GTDB): domain Bacteria; phylum Pseudomonadota; class Alphaproteobacteria; order RF32; family CAG-239; genus JAFUYI01. The sequence continues at coordinate 9,143 of CABUAP010000021.1, forward strand.
TGTGTGATAAAACGATAGCGGTTTATAATGAACTGATCAATATGGATTAAAGAAAATAAATTTAACAAAAGGAAAAGATAATGGTTGCTATTAAATTGCCGGATGGCAGTGTAATGAATTTTGACGGCGCCGTTTCCGGAATGGAAATTGCCGAAAAAATCAGTGCCGGTTTAGCAAAAAACGCTTTAGCGGTGAAGGTTAACGACAAGTTGCAGGATATGGATGCAACAATCACCACCGATGCGACCGTAACCGTTATCACCGCCAAAGATAAGGAAGGTCTTGCTATTCTCCGTCACTCCTGCTCGCACGTTATGGCCGAAGCGGTCAAAGAACTGTGGCCGGATGTTCAGGTCACGATCGGCCCCTCAATCGAAAACGGTTTTTACTACGACTTTGCGCGCAAAGAACCTTTCACGACCGAAGATTTTGCCAAGATTGAGGCCAAAATGCACGAAATCATCAAACGCGATGAGAAGGTCAGCCGCAAAGTGCTGCCGAGAAACGAAGCGATTGACTATTTCAAATCAATCGGCGAGCATTATAAAGTTGAACTGATTGAAGATCTGCCGGAAGATGAAGTGATCTCGCTTTATTCTCAGGGCAATTTTACCGATCTTTGCCGCGGGCCTCACGTTCCCTCAACCGGCAAAATCGGCGATGCCTTTAAATTGACAAAGGTTGCCGGCGCATACTGGCGCGGCGATTCCAACCGCGAAATGCTGCAACGCATTTATGCCACGGCTTGGGCTAATAAAAAAGACTTGCAGGCATATCTGACGATGTTGGAAGAGGCGGAAAAACGTGACCATCGCAAGCTCGGCAAAGAGATGGATTTGTTCCATTTTGAGCCGGAATATGCGCCGGGTGCCGTTTTCTGGCATGATAAAGGTTTTAAGATTTATCGCAAGCTGATCGAATATATGCGCAACCGGCAGGAACATAACGGTTATATCGAAATTGCCACGCCGCGCATTATGGATCGTGTTTTGTGGGAAACTTCCGGACACTGGGACAAATACGGCGCCCATAACTATTCCGGCAAAACCGAAGACGGCAAGATGTTTTGCGTTAAACCGATGAACTGCCCGGGCGGCTTGTTGGTCTATAAACAGGGAATTAAATCATACCGCGATTTGCCGCTGCGTGTGGCCGAATTCGGGATGGTTAACCGCTACGAGGCCTCCGGCTCACTGATGGGACTGATGCGTGTGCGCGAATTTACGCAGGATGATGCCCATATTTTCTGCACGCCGGAACAAATGGAAGAAGAATGCATCACCACTTTGAAACTGATTTTGGATATTTATAAAGACTTCGGCTTTGACAATGTCAAAATTTATCTCTCAACCCGTCCGGACAGCATCTATCGGATCGGTTCGGATGAAATTTGGGATTTGTGCGAAAATGCGCTGTCCAATGCGCTGACTTCGCACGGCTACAAGTTTGAAATCAACGAAGGCGAGGGCGCTTTCTATGGTCCGAAACTGGAGTTTATCCTGAAAGACGCCATCGGCCGCGAATGGCAATGCGGTACCATTCAGGTGGATATGAACCTGCCGCAGCGTTTTGATATCTCCTATATCGGCGAAGACGGCGAAAAACATCAGCCGGTTATGCTGCATCGCGCGCTGTTCGGTTCAATTGAACGTTTTCTTGGTATCTTGATCGAAAACCATGCCGGCAAGCTGCCGTTGTGGTTGTCTCCGGAACAAGTTGTGGTTGCACCGATTGTCAGCGAATTTGACGGCTATGCCGAAGAAGTTGCAGAGCGCTTGCGCAAAGCCGGCCTTTATGCCAAAACCGATTTGCGTAATGAAAAGATTAACTATAAAATCCGCGAACATTCGGTTGCCAAAATCCCGGTCATCGCTGTTGTCGGTGCCAAAGAAAAAGAAAACGGTACGGTAACGGTACGCCGCCTTGGCTCTGAAAAACAGGAAGTGATGAAACTGGATGATTTCATTAACGCACTGAGTGCCGAAGCGCAAATGCCGCACTTGCACGAGTAACCAATAGCAGGCTTTTGCTGCGAAAACCCGTCGGTAACCCCGGCGGGTTTTTTTGTATTGATAGAAAATAAATAAGCAAAACAGGGGAAACGGGCAAAAGAAAGAGCTTGCCAATCCGCAGCAAAGTCTTTAATATCAATTTTGCATCCGGGAAGCCGGGTGCGGAGTGTAACGGCTCCTTATCACAGAAAAAAGAACGACTCCTATAAAGAGGGAGCCGGGGATATAAGGCTATAAGCGCGAATAACCCGGACTGTTCTGTGATCAGTTGTGAACTCCCTCACCTTGAATTTCTCAAGGTGAGTTTTGTTTTTTTACAATAAACAAAATAAGGAGTTACAAACATGAATCTAGGTAAAAAATCAAGAACGAACATTATGCGCCAAATTGGCCGCAAGCTGGGAGACTATCGGCGCAGCCACAACCTTTGTCTGGCACACGTTGCCAAACAGAGCGGTGTGCCGTGGCAGATGATAGATGCGCTGGAAAGAGGCAACAACACTCAGTGGAAAGCTTATTCCCTACTGCTTGAGTTCTACGGCAAGAGCATTTCCATTGAGCTGGTTGAGCGTTCGGGCAGCGGAAAAAGCCAGCCGATAGACGAAAGCGTTAAGGCTAAATATCGCCGGCTTGAGCCGGTTGTTCACAACCGGTTAAACGAACAGCTTGGCGAAGATGAGAGCCAAAACCAACTGATGGCAGATTTTGACTTATTGGCAGAAAGCAAGTAAACTCTGCTGTTTCAGAATCTTTATAAATCAAAGAACCGCTCCGTTTTAAAACGGAGCGGTTCTTTGATACATTCTTACCTATTGGCGGCCAAACGGTTTCATTTTCAGCTTATTCCAGCCGCTGTTGTTCTTTTTTTCTTCCGCAGCGCGTTTGGCTTCTTCTTCTTTAGCTTTTTCAACCCATTTACGGATCGGTTCGCTGCGTTTGTTGACAATTTTTCGCTGCTGTTCGTTTTGAACCACGCCGATCGGCAGCACCTGATTTAGCAGTGACGGCGATATAAATTCCGAATGCTTGGGACCCAGCGCTTTCAGCATGGCGTCGATAATTTCGGCACCGGGTTTGAAGTTGTAGACATGAACCGTTCCGCCGTAAAAAATAGCAAAAGAATGGCAGGGGGAAGATATCAGCATATCCGTATAATCCACCCCGCGGACAAAGCGGATAATGATTTTGGGCTCAATCACGCATTGTTCGGCCTGATCAAATAAAACATTGCCTTCGGTTCCGAGAAAATATTTGGTAACCATATCCCGTACCGGCTGACCCATCACGCCGCAAAAGCCGCGGATCGGAAAGCCTTCCAAGGTGTATCCTTCATAATCGGCATTATAGGGAAAAACCTCGTAACAAAAGACCTGTTCGGCATTGACGATATTGTCGATTGCAAATTTCCCGGCTTCGTCATAAAAGCGCTGCTGCGGTTTAACTTCTTCGGTTGCCGCTGTTGTTTCTCGTTTCCAGGAACCTTCCGGCTGACTGAAAGATTGCACGCCTTCGACAGACTGGGCATAGCCTGCGGCGGAATAACAGGCGATCAGCCCTGCGATCAGCAAAATCGGTAATTTCATCAAAAAGTCCTCCCAAATAATTTTTCTGCAATTATAACCAATCTTCATCGGTTTCTCAAGCGGTAAATATGTTTTATTTGTCACTGATGCGCAGAGCTTCGATAAACGCCGATTGCGGAATTTCCACTTTGCCGAATTGGCGCATCCGGAGCTTGCCTTTCTTTTGTTTGTCGAGCAGTTTGCGCTTGCGGGTGATGTCGCCGCCGTAGCATTTGGCAGTCACGTCTTTGCGCAAGGCCGAGATGGTTTCGCGGGCAATTACCCGTCCGCCGATCGCCGCCTGAATCGGAATTTTGAACAAATGCCGCGGGATCAAATCTTTCAGACGTTCGCAAATCTGGCGTCCCCTGGCTTCCGCTTCTGAACGATGGCAAAGAAAAGCCAGCGCATCAACCGGTTCTTCGTTGATCAAAATCTGTACTTTGACCAAATCGGATTCCTGATGGCCGATGATCTCATAATCAAAGCTGGCATAGCCGCTGGTAATAGATTTCAAACGGTCATAAAAATCAAAGACAATTTCGTTTAGCGGAATCTGATAAA
>CABUAP010000022.1 GCA_902489675.1 uncultured Azospirillum sp.
TCTTAATGAGCAAGGAAAGCAAAGCGACCGCGGCGAATTTAGATGCCTAAGTGAAAGCGACTGATCACAGAACAGTCCGGGTTATTCGCGCTTATAGCCTCATATCCCCAGTTCCCTCTATAGGAGTTGTTCTTTTCTTGCAAGGAGTTTTGAAGCTCCGCATCCGGCCTCCCGGATGCAAGGTTAATATTAAAGAAATTACCATCGCTTGGCAAGCTCTTTCTTTTATCCGTTTCCCCAGGTTTCAATTATAAACGACTATCCCCCGTTTGCCGGGGGATGGTCTGTAAAGCTTTAATAAACATCAGGAAGTCGGGCTTATGCCGTCAACAAAACCCGGGCTGCCGCTCTTGCCTCGTCAGTAATATGCTCACCGGCCAGCATACGGGCAATTTCTTCAAACCTTGCCGCCTTGTCCAACTCATAAACATAAGTGGTGGTTATATTATCTGCCGTTTTCTTCTCCACCTTAAAATGATGGCTTCCGCAAGCGGCAACCTGCGGCGAGTGCGTAACGATCAGTACCTGCACGGTTTGCGCCAATTGCGCCAGTCTTTCGCCGACCGCCTGCGCTGTTGCGCCGCCAACACCGACATCCACTTCGTCAAAAATCATCGTCTGGCTGCCGCCCGTTTCCACCAAATTTACTTTCAGCGCCAGCATAAAACGCGCCAGTTCGCCGCCCGAAGCAATTTTGTTGAGCGGCCCTTGCGGCGAATTGGGGTTGGTGGAAACAGTGAACGTAACCGCATCAATGCCGTTTTCATGCCAAGAACTTTCCGGCAGGCGTTCAACCAACGTTACAAAACGCGCTTTTTCCATTTTGAGCGGCGGCAGTTCTGCCATCACCTTCCAATCCAACTGCGCTGCGGCCTGCCGGCGTTTTTCGCTCAAAGCTTCCGCAGCGGCAATATAGGCCAGCCGACATTCTTCTTCTCGCTTCAGACACTCGTTCAGACCGTCTTCCCCAAGTTCGATTTTTTCCAATTTCTGCTTCATCTCGGCAAGCACCGCCGGCAATTCGTCAATCGTTGCCTGGTGTTTGCGCGCCGCCGCCCGCAAAGCAAATAACCGTTGTTCGATCATATCAATTTCGTTTTGGCTGAGGCTGATGGCCGAACTGGCTTCTTCTATCTGGCGGATGCACTCGTCGGCATTGATCAGCGTTTGCTCCAAGGCCTCGGCAATACCATCATACTTCCCTTCTACCAGCCGGTTGGCACGCTCAACAGCAGCTTGAGCATGGCGTACGGCCGACAAAATATCGGCTCCCTGAGTTAAGCTGCCATAGGCAAGATTGAGATTTTCCAGCAGTTTTTCGGCATTCATCATCTCTGTCCGACGGGCGGAGAGCTCCGCTTCTTCACCGGCAACGGGGTTTAGCTTTTCCAGTTCGTCAACCCAACAGCGGAGGTTTTCCTCATCGGTTTTGGCCTTATTCAGATTATCTTCAAAAGCCTGCCGCTCTTCCATTGCCTGCCGGTATGCAACATAAGTTTCCCGCACCAGCGTTTTGGCTGCCGGATATTTGCCGTAGCCGTCCAGAATATCGCGGTGAGAAGCAGGGTTCAGCAATCCCTGATTGTCAAACTGACCGTGTACCTCGACCAAATAGCGTCCAAATTCCTTTAAGACTTTCAGCGACACCAGCTGATCATTGACAAAGATTTTGCCCTTGCCGTTTACATCCAGCGTGCGCTTGATGACCAGTTCTTTTTCCAGATCAAGGTCATATTCTTCCGCCAGCTTATAGAGCGGATGCTCGGCCGGCGGCAGGCTGAAAACCGCGGTTACGCTCAATTTGTCCTCGCCGCGGCGGATTAGCGAAGTTTCCGCCCGGCTGCCCAGCACCAGCCCGAGAGAATCGAGCAGGATCGACTTACCGGCACCGGTTTCGCCGGTCAATACGCTGAAACCGGCCGAAAATTCCAAATCCAGCCGGTCAATAAGCACAACATTGCGGATAGACAATGAGCAGAGCATGGTTATTTTTTGCCTTTAACGATTTTTTGCGCTTTGGTTGTCCAGCTTCCTTGCGGATAATTGTAACTCAGCACGCCGTATGCCTGCCCGGCTTCATCCGGCATACCGAGAATGGTATAAATTTCCACCTGACGATAGAGCGCTTCTTCAATGTATCCGGTCTGGTTATAATTGGTTACCACCACCGAAAAACGGTTCAGAGCCGAAAGATAGTTTTTCTGGTTGAGGTAATAGCGCCCGACTTCCATTTCTTTGCCGGCCAGATTGTCGCGTGCCAACACTATTTTCTGTCTGGCATCGGCAGTGTATTTGCTGTCCGGAAAACGGGCGGCCAGCTGGTTAAAAGCCTCTAAAGCCTGGCGGGTTGCCCCCTGCTCGCGGTTAACATCGGAAATTTGGTCATAATAGCAGATTGACTTCAAGTAGTAGGCATAGGCCACATTCTGATTGCCGGGGTGGAAACGGATAAAACGATCCAGCGCCATCACCGCGTCATCATAGCTTTCGTTTTTATAATAGGCATAGGCGCCCATAATTTTAGCGTCGGTTGCCCAGCGGGAATAGGGATATTCCAACTCCACCTTTTCAAAAGTTTCCGCCGCTTTTTTATAACGCGTTTCGTCCAGATAGTCGTGAGCTTTGTTATAGAGCTGCTCGGCCGTCATCTTCTCATAGTCCACATCATCGGAAGCACAGCCAAACAACAGTGTTGAACAAAACAGCAAAGACAATAACTTATATTTTTTCATATTTTTACACCAATTCGTAATTTGATTGATCACCGAACAAAACTTTTAACAACTGATTATTGTGAAAATGACCGGTTTTGGAAGCATCCAATTCGCCCCAAATCCGGTATCCGGAAGTATAAAGATCGCCGACCGCGTCCAAAACTTTGTGGTTGACACATTCGTGCTCATGACGCAAACCTTCGGGATTGAGCACCGTTTCGCCGTCCAAAACAACGGCATTTTCCAAACTGCCGCCTTTGATCAGCCCGATCGACTGCAGATAGTCAACCTGATATTTTTCGCAAAAAGTGCGGCAAGGGGCAATTTCCGCCGCAAAAAGCTCCGGCGTGATTTCGCCTTCAAAAACCTGATGGCCGACAATTTTGGAAGGAAATTCAATTTCAAAACGGATTTTCAGACTACCGTCACGGGGTTTCAAAACCACTTTGTTGCCTTTATCGTCGGTAAAAGAAACTTCTTTTTTAACTTTGAGGTATTTCCGCGCCGCATTCTGTTCTTGAAGCGGCACTTGCTGCAAAGCTTCGTACAGCATTTTGGCGCTGCCGTCCATAATCGGCAACTCGGGATTGGTCACCTCAATCAGCACGTTGTCAATCCCGCGGGCATAGAGCGCACTCATCAGATGTTCGATAGTGCTGACGATGTTTTTATCATCGCTGCCAAGGCAGGTGCAGTTGCGGGTATCGACAACATTTGACCACAAGGCGGGAATTTCCGGCGCGTCCGGCAGATCCGCACGTTTGAAGACAATGCCGCGATTTTCCGCCAGCGGTTTAAAAACCAATTTTGACTTCAGCCCCGAATGAAGGCCGATCCCTTCAATTTCAAACTGTTGTCCGATGGTATGCTGCTGCATTCTTTTCCTCCCGAAAAAATAAAAAACAGGCAGTCTGTAAGCCGGGTTCTGTATCCCACTATCTTTGCCCGAAAGCAAAGGTTGGAATTGATAGCCATTCATCTTGGCGAGCCGTTGCCGGACCGCTCAGTGCGACCTACCTCTGGAGCAGAGTGGAAACGCTCCGTATAACCGGTCAGTAAACCGGCCCTCCTAACTTGGTCTTGCTTCAAACAGGGTTTACCTAACGCCGAAACCGTTGCCGATTCCGCGGTGAGCTCTTACCTCGCCTTTTCAACCTTACCGGGCACGCCCGGCGGTAATTTTCTGCGGCACTTTCCCTTGGATTTCTCCAGCCGGACGTTATCCGGTGTTTTGTTTCCATGAAGCCCGGACTTTCCTCATCAGTGGATTTTCCTTTCCCTGACGCGGCTATCCGACCGCCTTGTGATAGAAATTAATCTGATCGCAGGATAAAAGCAAGCGAAATCTGGAACAGCCCCCAAAAAACGAAATCCGCATGAACAGATAAACGATAAAAAACGCCGAGTTTTTCCGACTCCTAAAAGACTCGGGGCAGACGATTCATCTGTTTCCAAAACTTTTTGCGGCTTTGAAGTGAACTTTACACAAAATTTGCTGATTTTTTTATAAAAAAAGATTTTTTTGTCACAAAGGACAAATGCCCGGCTGATAACGGATTGCACATTTAGCCGGCCCAACCCGGTCAGAACAAACGGCGAACAGTTAATAATTTGCTAAAATTTCCCATTGATTCCCAAGTTTTCCCATGTTATACCATAACCTTAGAGAAAACAAAGCAACAAACAGGAAAAATGACGGTGAGAAAAACATTTCTCTTTATGGACACCATAAGCAACAAGGTAGACGCCAAAGGCCGCGTTTCCCTGCCGTCAGACTACCGTGCAATTGTTAAAGAATTGTCAACGGAAATCGTTTGTTACCGCAGTCTGACCTCGCCCTGTATTGAAGGCTGCACCGAAGAGCTGCTGGAAAAGCTTGCCAGCGAAATGGAAACGTCACTCGACTTTTTCTCCCAAACACAAGATGATTTGACCAATCTTATTTTCGGCGATGCCCGTCGTTTTACCTTTGACAGCACCGGCCGCATTTCGCTCTCGGAAAAACTGCTGAAACACGCGGCTATCACCGATACGGCAGTTTTTGTCGGCAAAGGGCGTAAATTTCAGATCTGGAACCCGGAAAATTGGGAAAAAGAAGAAGCCCGCATCCGCGCCGAGGTTTTGAAAAACCGTCCCTCACTCAGAGCAGCCGGAGGCAGCAATGAATAATTCCGCCAAACATATTCCGGTTTTGTTAAACGAAGTGTTGCAAGCACTGGCGCCCGAAGCCGGCAAGACCTATGTTGACGCCACTTTCGGCAACGGCGGCTATTCGGAAGCTATTCTAAAAACGGCCGACTGCCAGCTGATTGCCATTGACCGCGATCCCAACGTGCAGCCGCGAGCCGAAGAGCTCAAAGCGCTTTACGGCAAACGTTTCGATTTTTGTCCCGGCTGTTTCGGTGATATCGGCCGATTGGTCAATGAGCAGGTTGACGGCATCGTTTTTGACATCGGTGTATCTTCGATGCAGATTGATCAGGCGGAACGAGGGTTCTCTTATAATAAAGATGCCGCGCTTGATATGCGGATGTCATGCGCCGGCACTTCTGCCGCCGACATTGTCAACACTTACGGCGAAAAAGAGTTGGCCGATATTATCTACCGTTTCGGCGAGGAACGTAAATCACGCCAAATCGCCGCCAAAATCATTGAAGCCCGCAAAAATGAACCGATTGTCACCACCCGGCAACTGGCCGAAATTATCTATCGGGTTATTTTCAAAAAACCGGGACAGCCGGATCCGGCAACCCGCACTTTTCAGGCATTGAGAATTGCCGTCAATGACGAACTGGGTGAACTGGAACGCGGCTTAGAGCAAGGTCTTTCCATCCTGAAGCCAAACGGACGAATGGCCGTGGTGACTTTCCACTCGCTGGAAGACCGTATTGTCAAAAACTTCTTTAAGCAAAAAACCGGCAAAAACGAGGGCGTTTCCCGTTATCTGCCGGCAAGCGCTGCGATTATGCCTGCAGAACTATCCTTTTGTTCAAAAGCCTTGCTGCCGACAGCCGGGGAAATCGAAACCAACCCTCGCGCTCATTCGGCCAAACTGCGCTACGCAATTAAAAATGATAAGGAGACAGAATGATGAACACAACAAAATCTGCCGCTATTTGCCTATGGGCTGCCTTAACTGTTTTAACTGCCGTTATCTTTGCTACTTTTGTTATGAAAAATCAGGTACAGGATTTGGAAAAAGAACTGACCCGTATTAATCATGACATTCGCGACGATATCAAAACCATTCATATTCTTAAAGCCGAGTGGAGCCACCTTAACAATCCCGAAAGGCTGCGCAGTCTGGCGCAAAAACACAGCGACCTGAGTCCGGTTAAAGCCGAGCAGATCATCAGTTATGCCGCCCTGCCGTTCGACTATGAACCCGACCGCAAAATGCTGGCTCGCCAAAACCTCAACAGTATCGCCGCCCGCAATAAAGAGCTGCGTCGTCTGGCCAAAGCCGAACGCTAAACGGGAAAACCAAAAATGGCAAAGCTGTGGGCAAAAAAGGAAAAAAACAAATTTTATCTGCCGGGTGAAGAAATCAAAGTCAACCGGAATTTTGCCTTTTCCGGTTTTGATTTGGAAAAAGATCCGCTCTCTGCCTGCAAAAACAGAATGCTGTTGGCCGTTTCCGCTTTTATCTTGGTTTATTTCATCATCATGGTGCGCACGCTCGGCATTTGTATCAGCGGTTTTTCACCGACCGAAAGCGCCGAAGAAAAAGAACTGCCGCAGCTAAAAATCGAAAATCCGATTACCCGCGCCGACGTTACCGACCGCAACGGCACCATTATCGCCACCTCGCTGCCGACAGCCAATTTGTTTGCCCATCCGCGCAAAGTCAAAGACAAAGAAAAAGCGGCGGAAAAGCTGAGCGAATACATTCCCGATATGCTCTATGAAGAAATTCTTGAATTGTTGGAAAAAAACAGCAACTTTGTTTATATTAAGCGCAATCTTTCGCTGGCGCAGCGTTACCAGATCTATGCCTTGGGCATTCAGGGGCTGGGGTTTGAAGATGTGGAAAAACGGGTTTATCCGCAAAAAAATCTGTTTTCGCATATTTTGGGTAAAACCAATATCGACAATATCGGCATTTCCGGTTTGGAAAAACAATTGGACGGCAGGCTGACCAGTTCCGACGTGCCGTTGCAGCTGACAATTGATTCCGGCGTTCAGGACACCATCCGGCAAAAGCTGGCCGCCGCCGTTAAAAAATTCCACGCGGAAGGCGCCTCGGCCATCTTAATGGATGTCAACAACGGCGAAATTATCGCCATGATCTCGCTGCCCGATTTTGATCCCAATCTGAGCAGCCTGCCCGATGAACGCAGCCAGTTTAACTTTCCGACCAAAGGGCTTTACGAACCCGGTTCGGTATTTAAAATCTTTAACACCGCGCTGGGGCTTGAAAGCGGAAAGATCAAGCTTTCCGACCGTTTTGACGCCACCAAACCGCTCAAGCTGAAATACAATACCATTAAAGACTACCGCGGCGAAAACCGTTGGCTCGATTTACAAGAGATACTGATTTATTCGTCCAATATCGGTTCGGCTCAAATTGCCTTGAAAGTCGGAAAAGACCAACAAAAAGAATTTTTACGCAAAATGGGGTTGTTTGATCCGCTCGATTCATTTGAGGTCACGGAAAAGGCCGCACCCAGCCTGCCCCGCCGCTGGGGCGAAGCAACGACGGCCACCGTTTCTTACGGTTACGGCGTTTCCGTCACGCCGCTGCATATCATTTCTGCTTTTTCCGCAGTCGTCAACGGCGGCGTTTATCATCAACCGACATTATTAAAAAATCACCACGAAGAAGGACGGCGAGTCATTTCCGCCAAAACCTCGGCCGCCATGCGCAAACTTTTGCGCGGCGTTGTTACCAAAGGCTCCGGCCGGCGAGCCAATGTTCCCGGTTATGAAGTCGCCGGCAAAACCGGAACCGCCAACAAACTGGTCAACGGTAAATATATTGATAAAAAAGTCATGACGTCGTTTGTTGCCACCTTCCCGGTTTCTAAACCGCGTTATGCCTTATTTTTGATGATGGATGAACCCAAACCCTCAAAAGAAACTTTTGGTTTTGCCACTTCCGGCTGGAACACGGTGCCGACCGCCGGTGAAATTATTACCGCCATTGCGCCGCAGTTGAATGTCAAAGCCAACTACGACCTAAACGAAAAACGCGCGCAGCTGATTGAAGCGTCTTACTCACGCTAAAAAAATCTTTGCAAACTCAAGTGATGTTTTAAGGACGACCTTGGCAGATGCCGCTTTCAAAGCGATAATTTTCCCGATTGTCCAGCTTTTTCTGTTCATAGAGCAAGGTTGCTTTGAAATTGTCAACCAGCGGGCGAACCAACTCGGTATACGCTGCTTTCATGCTTTCGGTTGCGGCATCGGTTTCGGACAAGGAGCTGACCGCCTGCGCACGAACAAGAGAAAGGCTGTTTTGGATTTCTGCCCGCATCTTCGGCACAAAATATTCCAACGCGGCAACTGCAATCTGCTGATGCTGATGCTCGTGCCGCACAACCAGATTATAGCGGCAACTGTCCTTTTTCAGGCTGTTATCCAGATAAATTGTCGGCTCCTGAAAACCGATAAACACATCAACCGCGGTCGGCAACACGCAAATTGTATCATCGGCCGCTACCCGGGTAACCGTTGTGAGAGAAACCCCCCAATCAATTCCGAACAGTGACAAGCCTGAAGCATACATACCCGGTTCAACCAACCCGTATTTCTGCCCTATCCGGGTCAGTGCCTGACGGTCATAGTCGGTATTATAACGCAATTTTCCGTACGAGGTGGTAAAATTCAGCCGGGTGGAATAGCGGAACTCCGCACAAGGATCCGCGGTCTTTTCATCGGCAGCCACGGCGGAAAGCGGCAAATTTAGGGCTGCACAAATACAAAATATTGATGTCAAATACAAATTTTTCATGTATGGTAGGTTATTACAAGATTAGTTAAGATTAGGTTATAGTCATGAAAAAATTTTTCTTTTGTTTGACCGCTGCTCTTTTTGCCGCCGGAACCGCACAGGCGGAATATGTACGAAAAACTGTGCGTCCGAGCTTTTTCATCCCGGCCAAAGAACTGAACCGGGTTGAAAAGCTGCCGCCGTTTCCCGAACGTCCGCTGCCGGCGGCAGAACCGGATGATGAAGAGGATATTCATTATGTGATTCCGGCCAAGACCGTATCGACGACCAATACGACGGCTCATGTTGTGGTGGACAGCGAAACTCCGCCGGAAAAAGTTCATGTCAATTTCCGGCAGTTAAAATTAATGGATGATAAAACAGCAGACGAACCCGAAGAAATCGCGCCAAGCGAAAATCGCGGGCAGATTGATAAATCTCTTGAGCAAACAGAAAGTTATATTAATATCCGCAAAGCTTATGCCGAAGACTTGAAAACCATTGCCGAAACCGGCAATGCGCCAGAAAATCAGGACGTAACAACCGCTTTGCAAAAAATGACCTCCGATGACCATATTTGGGTGGACGACAATTTCCCTGCCGTTAGCGAAAACGACATCATACCGGAATGAGTGATTTGACTTACCTTGCATCTGCCGCTTATTTTCTTTGATGATTGTTGCTTTTGACCGCATCGGCAGTCATTATTTTTACGGCAGATTCTTACTTTCTGAAAAACTTTTGTAAGTACAAAAAAATCCCCGGAAATTTCCGGGGATTTTAAAAGGATGTCATCCAACATCAATACATGGTCGACAGGACATTTTTGAATTTATTCAGGTTATCCAAAGCCCCGCCGGTTCCTTTAACCACACAGGCCAGCGGATTTTCGCCAATCGAAACCGGCAGGCCGGTCGCATTGCGCAAAACCTGATCCAGATTGGCAAGCAAGCCGCCGCCGCCGGTCAGGATAATCCCTTTGTCCACGATATCTGCCGCTAATTCCGGCGCCGTATTTTCCAAAGCCACTTTGACGGCTTCGACAATTTGAGCCACCGGATCGGCAAGCCCCTCGGCGATCTGCCGTTCGGTAATGGTGATTTCCTTCGGCACACCGTTCATCAAATCGCGACCGCGTATCTGGATGCTGCGTCCCTCGCCTTCTTCCGGCGAACAAGCAGAGCCGATCTCTTTTTTAATCCGTTCGGCCGAACTTTCACCAACCAAAAGGTTGTGATTGCGGCGGATATAAGAAATAATCGCATCATCCATTTTATCACCGCCGACCCGGACTGAACGGGCATAGACAATACCACCGAGCGAGATAACCGCCACTTCGGTAGTGCCGCCGCCGATATCAACCACCATGCTGCCGGTCGGTTCGGTCACCGGCAGACCGGCGCCGATCGCCGCTGCCATCGGTTCTTCAATCAATTGGACTTTGATCGCTCCCGCCGCTGCCGCCGATTCCTGAATAGCGCGTCTTTCCACCGCTGTCGAACCGGACGGAACGCAGATAATCACCATCGGCGAAGCAAATGAGCGGCGATTGTGAACCTTGCGGATAAAATATTTAATCATTTCTTCCGCAATTTCAAAATCGGCGATAACACCGTCACGCAGCGGGCGGATCGCCTGAATGTTGCCCGGGGTGCGCCCCAGCATCTGTTTGGCTTCGTTACCGACTGCCAAAACCTGTTTTTTGCCGCGGACCTCTTCAATTGCCACGACGGAAGGCTCATTTAATACAATTCCTTTTCCCTTAACATACACCAGCGTGTTGGCAGTTCCCAAATCGATCGCCATGTCGGAAGAGAATAAGCCCATTAATCTTTGCCACATAATATTTTCTCCGGATTTTTTCTTTATAATTAACTTGTTTTTTATATCATTATGCAAATTTCTGCAACATATTATATTGCTTTTTAACATCATTTATAAAATCCGGCCGGCCGCTATAGCACTCACCCGTAACGAGAGCGGCGTCAAACTTATTGCGAAACCAGGTCAGCTGGCGTTTGGCATATTGACGGGTGTGTAATTTGGCCTTGGCCGACGCTTCTTCAAAACCGATCTCGCCGCGCAGAAAGGCCGCCAATTCCGGCACGCCTTTGGCTTTCATGACCGGTAAATTTTCCGGCACGCCGCGGGTCAGCAGATTTTCCACTTCTTCTACCGCGCCCGAGGCGGTCATAATATCAAAACGCAAATCGCAGCGGCAGTCAAGTTCGGCTTTGGCCGGCAGCAGCTTGATTGTGAGAAAATCCGTTTCGGGCAGTTTTTTGATCATCGGACGAAGGAACCATTCGGCCACGGAAATGCCGGTGGTCATAAAAATTTCAAAAGCACGGCGCACCCGGGTCGTATCGGCCGGATTGACCATCGCCGCCCCTTCGGGATCGACAGCTCGCAGCTGCTCATACAAAGCACCAAGGCCTTGCCGCGCCACAATAGTTAACGCTTGTGCGCGGATAAGCGGATCAACCTCGGGAATCGGTGTCACTCCGTTGATCAGATTATCAAGATAAAGCCCGCCGCCGCCAACGACAACCGGAATTTTTCCGGCAGCATGGGTCTCCCTGATTGCCGCCGCAGCATCTTCCAGCCACGCGACCACATTACAGCCTTCTTCGTCATCCAGATAGCCATACAACCGATGCGGAACCTTTTGCATATCCTCTGCCGAAGGCGCGGCGGAAATGACCGGGATCGACTTATACACTTGACTGGCATCCGCATTGATCACCACGCCGTCAAACGCCAGCGCCAAATCTATCGCCAGCTGTGACTTGCCGGACGCGGTCGGCCCGCCGATCACTATCGCACAATTTTTCGGCAACGCGCTTCCTCCACCAAAATTCGGCACAATTCTTCATAACTGCCGCCGGCATATTTAAATTGTTCCGGTACCAGCGAAAGCGGCGTCATCCCCGGATTGGTGTTGATTTCCAAAACCACTACGCCGTCTTGTTCGTTATAACGCATATCAGTGCGGGAAACAGTGCTGCAGCCAAGCGCCTTATGCAATTTTTCCGCATAACGAAGAGCGGTGTTAAAAGCGGCTTCGGGAATCTCTGCCGGGATAATATGGTCAGTCATACCGTCAGTATATTTGGCACGATAGTCATAAAATCCGGTCTTCGGGCGCATTTCCGTCACCGTGATGGCCTTGCCGTTCAAAACACTGACCGTCAGTTCTTTGCCCTCAATATATTTTTCAACCAGGATTTCGCGTTCTTCATCGGTATAGTCAATCGCCTTCATATCCTCCGGCGTACGGACGATATACACGCCGACGCTGGAGCCGTCGCTGACCGGCTTGACCACATAGGGCATGGCAACCATGGTACCGTTTTGCCGCAAGGCACCGAGAGTTGTCTTTTTGCCCACCGGCACTTTAATGCCGCAAGAACAACAGATCCATTTGGTCAGGTCTTTGTCCATTCCAACTGCCGAAGCCTTCAGCCCCGAATGGGTATAAGGGATTTGCAGCAGATCCAGAAGGCCCTGAATTTCGCCGTCTTCGCCCCAGTTGCCGTGCAGTGCGTTAAACACCGCGTCCGGTTTTTCTGCCCATAATGTTTGAATCAGCGCGTCGGTATCGGTCAAATCGTATTCAACAACCGCATAACCGCAGCGGCGCAAAGCCTCGGCCGCACCGTGTCCGGTGACCAAACTCACTTCCCGTTCGGCCGAAAAGCCGCCCATCAGCACCAAAACTTTCTTTGACATTTTGCGAAAATCCCTATATTAAAGTAGTAAATCCAACCCGGAATATAACAAAAAAATTTTAAGAAAGCCATAAAATTGATAAAAAAATTTCTGGTTGCCGCCGTGGTTGCGGCTCTGTCCGTTCCTCCTGCCGAAGCACTCAGCGTAAAGCACGACTTTACAGCTTTTGTCGGCCCGTTTAACGCCAGCACTGCCGAATTTGAATATACGCTGACGCCTAAAAATTATGCCGTTCGTTCGGTCGTGCGCACCAACGGCACCTTTGGCTTTTTATACCCGTTTGAAGCCAATTACCACACCGGCGGCAATATTGAGGGCGGCAAGTTTGAAACCTCGGCCTACAGCTACACCTCCAAATCCCGCTTTAACAAGCGCAGCAAGGTCATGATTTATAATAAGGACGGGCAGCCGATTTTTACCGTCAGCAGCAAAAACGGCAAGGAGAAAAAAAAGGAAATTGAAATCAGCGCCGACAACAAAGGCACCACCAACCTGCAAACCGTACTGGCCGCAATTGCACGCCAGTATAACGAAGTGGGATTTTGCGATTCGAAAATCGCAATTTTTGACGGCAAACGGCGTTTTGATGCTATTTTCCGCGATGAAGGAAAAGAAAATCTCAAGGCCAACGAATATTCCGCCTTTGCCGGCAGCGCCGCCAAATGTTCGATGT
>CABUAP010000023.1 GCA_902489675.1 uncultured Azospirillum sp.
ATGGTCAACCCCGAACTTTATGCCGAAAATAATTTGATCGGCGCAGTTAATATATTGAATGCAATGGCTAAAACCGGGGTGAAAGTGCTGGTCTTTTCATCCTCGGCTGCCGTTTACGGAATGCCGGAATATCTGCCGGTGGATGAAAAACATCCGCTTAACCCAATCAATTTTTACGGTTTTACCAAACAGGAAACAGAACGCCTGATGGCGTGGTACGACCGGTTGAAAGGCATTAAATATACGGCGTTGCGCTATTTTAATGCAGCCGGATACGACGCTTCGGGGGCAATCAAAGGCCGCGATCGCAATCCGCAAAATCTGCTGCCGATTATTAAAGAAGTGATTGACGGCAAGCGCGAATGTCTGCAAGTCTTCGGCGATGATTATGATACCCGCGACGGAACCTGCGTGCGTGACTATGTTCATGTTTCCGATTTGGCGGCAGCTCATGTGCTGGCGATTAAGCGGTTGCTTGAAGGCAAACCGTCGGAGATTTTTAATTTGGGCACTTCAAACGGGGTGACGGTCAAAGAAGTGATTGCCGCGGTTGAAAAAATTACCAAACATCCGCTGCCGGTGCGTTTTGCCGCCCGTCGTCCGGGGGATCCGGCGGTGTTGGTGGCTGCCGGCGGCAAGGCAGAAAGCGAACTGGGCTGGCAGCCCCGTTATGCCCGGATTGAAGACATTATCCGGACAGAGTTGCAATAAGACATCGTTGGGCAGGAGAAATATGGCGGTTTATCTGATCAGACACGCGGAAAGCGTCAGCAATGCCGGTGAACGAACAGCTTCTCACGGCGGAGCGGTGCTTTCGGAACAAGGGCGTCGGCAGGCCGCCGAGTTGGTTGAGCGTATCGATTTTTGTCCGGATCTGATTGTGGTGTCGCCATTTATCCGTACCCGTCAGACGGCAGAACCGCTGCACAAAAAATATCCGAAGGCGCCGGTTGAAGAATGGCCGGTGCAGGAGTTTTCTTTTCTTGATGCCGATCGCTGCAACAATACCACGCAGGAAGAACGGCGGCCGCTGGTCGAGGCTTATTTTGCTCGCAATGATCCCGATTATGTTGACGGCAGGGATGCGGAATCTTTCAACCAGCTGTTGGCTCGAGTGGATGAGATGCTGGCACGGCTGAAAAAAAGGCCGCGTGAACAAAATATCGTTAT
This sequence comes from uncultured Azospirillum sp., assembly GCA_902489675.1. Classification (GTDB taxonomy): domain Bacteria; phylum Pseudomonadota; class Alphaproteobacteria; order RF32; family CAG-239; genus JAFUYI01. The sequence continues at coordinate 1,171 of CABUAP010000023.1, forward strand.
TTTTTCTCATGGTAATTTTATGCGTATGGTGCAGCTCAGGTTGAGCGGGAAAGCAGTGTCTATGGCCGATTTTCTGCTTTTGCCGCCGGTGCAAAATGCCGAAATCAGAGATATATCTTCCGAGTTGTAAAAATTTTTCTCTTGTAAATAAGTGAGCGGAAATGCTTGCTATGCAAGTAGAGCGGGATATTATAAATTACTAACTTTTAATTTGAGGAATCCCGCCATGCGAAAATTGCTGTCATCCAAAGTTTTTTTAATTGCCGCGGCTGTTGTGCTGTCGGCCGGTCTTGCCGCCGGAGGCTGGTATTGGTATCACGCGCCGAAAAGCTATGAATTGAATGAAAATCAGGTTCGGAAAGTTTCGCTCAGAAATGTGAATGAACCCGGGATTTCTCGCGTGACGGACGATAAAATTATCCCCGACAGCATGACGGTTTATTTTGACAATTCTCTGTTTCGGCTAAATCTGACGGAAGATGAACTGAATCGTTCTTTGTTTTTGACCCCGGCAATTGACGGAAAATGGCAGCAAGCCGGCGATCGGGGGCTGCGTTTCACCCCGGCGGTTGACTGGCTCCCCAATACCGAGTATCGTGTGCGGATACCGGAGAGTTTGCTTGGTGAAGAGGTGAAGCTGCAAGATAAAAGTTTCTCCTTCCGTACGCGGGAATTTTCAGGCCATGTGTCAAAAAAAGAATTTTATGAAGCGCCGCAGAATGTGCGTTCCAAACACGCGGTGGCTACTTTCTTTTTCTATTATCCGCTTGATACCAAAAATCTGAAGGAAAAAATCAAGGTCTATTCGGCCAGCGGTGAAAAGTATGATTTTACTTATAATCTGACCGATCGGGATCGCCGGCTGCATATTATGTCTTCTCCTGTTTCGATTAAAAAAGATGCCGATTTTGTAACCATTGAGGTTGCGGGTGCAGGTAATGCTTATAACGGCGAAAAGCAGAAAGAAAAGCTGGCGGCCACTGTTAATGTTCCGGCAATGGCGGACTTTTTCAAAGTGTCTTCCGTCAGCAGCCGAATTGTCCGTAACGAGCAGAAAGAAAACCGTCCGGAACAGATTTTGCTGGTTAATTTTTCAACAGCGGTTCAGCTGCCCGAGTTGGTGAAAAATATTGATCTGCGGCAAAGTGACAGCCGTTGGTGCAGTGATCTGCGGACGGAATTGGGCGAATTGAAAGAAGCAGAACAAAAAGATAAATTTGATTCGTTTAAAAAGTTGCCGTTGACAGCGGTGGGCATTGATCAGGAAAGTTCCAAAACGCATAGTTTCCGCTTTGATTATTCCGGAGAACAGCGCTGTCTGATTGCCCGGATTGATGCGGACAGCCGTTCGGAAGAAGGATATCGCCTCAATGAAGATTATCTGTATTTCTTCAACCCGCCCGAATATCCGAGCGAGGCCAAAATTGCTTTTGACGGGGCATTGATTCCGCTAAATAGCGACAAAAGTCTGCCGCTTGTTTCCCGTGGGGTGGATCTGCTGCAGGTCAAATTGGCGCAAATTAATGTTGAGGATCTTAACCATCTGATTACTCAGACTGCCGGCGGATATGCCAATCCTTATTTTCTCAACCGCTATAGTTTTAACGAAGATAATATTGCCGAGATTTTTGAAAAGAAAATTAATGTTAATATGAGTCATCCGGCTGATGAAATTTATTCTTCACTGGATTTGGGCAGTTATTTTCAGGATCACAAAGGGATTTTCCTGATCAAGCTGTCCGGTTCCCGCGGTAATGACTACTATACAGCGGAAGATTCCCGGTTGGTGGTGATTACGGATCTGGGGTTGATGGTCAAAACCAATGTTGACGGTTCTCATGCGGTGTGGGTTTCTTCAATCGGCGGCGAAAAGCCGGTGGCGGGTGCGTTGGTTGAAGTGCTTGGTAAAAACGGTCTGCCGGTGCTTTCAAGCAGAACAAATCAGGAAGGTTATGCGCTGATTCCCGATTTTTCGGCCTTCCGCAATGATAAAACGGCAGTTGCTTATAAAGTCAGTTTGGGCAGCGATGTTTCCTATCTGCCGGTTGACCGTTTTGACCGCCGGTTGGATTTTTCTGATTTTGATGTCGGCGGTGTTTATGACAGCAGTTATCAGCCAAAAGATGTTGTTTCGGCATACGGTTTTTCCGATCGCGGCATTTATCGCCCGGGAGAAAGCGCGCATTTCGGGCTGATCGTTCGGCAAAAGGATTTGAAAGTGCCGGCCATGTTGCCGCTTAATATCGAAATTCGCAATCAAAATGATGATCAGGTGGCCGTCAAAAATGTATGGCCGGATAAATTCGGGCTGTTGGAATATGAATATCAAATTCCCGAAACTGCCGGGTTGGGACGTTATACCCTCAATTTGCGGCAGATCCGCAACGGTCAGGAATATTATCAAATCGCTTCGGTCGAGTTTAATGTACAAGAGTTCAATCCAGATACCATGCGGATCAAACTGTCGCTGGACGGTGCGCCGGCCAAGGGATGGTATCAGGGCAAAAATGTTGCGGCGGACGTTGAACTGCAAAACCTTTACGGCAATCCTGCCGGCGGTCATACGGTCAAAGCCGGATATGCGCTGATCCCTTCCGGTTTCAATTTTAAGGAATATGACGGGTATGTGTTCCGCGATCCGCTGCGGTCGGAGAAATCGGAGCTGCAAACTTACCGGCAGACGCTGCCGGATGCGGTAACCGACAATAATGGGAAAACGCGTTTGGACGTTGATTTGCAGAATGTGGAAGAAGGTACCTATCGCCTCAATATGTGGGCAGAGGGATTGGAATTGGCAGGCGGCCGAGCCGTTTCGGCTCAGGCGGGGATGCTGGTATCGCCCAATGCTTATCTGATCGGTTATAAGGCGGACGGCGATTTGGACTATATCTATAAATCGACGGAAAGAAAAATTCGTCTGCTTGCCGTTAACCCGGAATTGAAACAAATTGCGGCGGAGGGGTTGCAGCTTTCGCTCTTGCGACGCGATTATGTTTCCAGTTTGGTGCAGATGCCGGATCGGACTTATCGTTACCAGATGGTGCCGGTGGAAAAAGAATTGCTTAAACAGCCTTATAAAATTGAAGCCTCAGGCAGCGAATATGCGCTGGATACGCAAACGCCGGGGAGCTATGAGCTGCGGCTGACAGATAAAAACGGACGGATTGTGACTAAGATTTCCTATCAGATCGCCGGCAGTACCAATTCGACTTATGCAACGGATAAGGAGGCCGGTTTGTCGGTTCAGCTGAATAAAAAAGAATATATGAGCGGCGAGGCTATCCAGATGCAGATTTCGGCGCCGTATTCGGGGTTTGGGTTGATTACGATTGAGCGGGATAAGGTGTATGCTTATAAATGGTTTAAGTCCGATACCGTTTCGACGACGGCAGAGATTGTTTTGCCGGAAGATGTGGAGGGAAATGCCTATGTGAATGTGGCTTGGATCAGAAGCACGGATTCCGAAAAAGTGTTTGTTTCGCCGCTCAGTTATGCTGTTGCGCCTTTTTCTGTCAACAAAGCGGCGCGGCAGTTAAAAATTGAATTGTCGGTGCCGAAAACGGTTAAACCCGGTCATGACCTGACGATCGGTTACAAATCCGATCATCCGGGACAAATCATTTTGTACGGCGTCAATACCGGCATTTTGCAAGTGGCCGGTTATCGGCTGCCGGAGCCGTTAGAGTATTTCATGCCGAAAAAGGCTTTGCGGGTGATTACAACCCAAATACTGGATCTGATTTTGCCGGATATCAAAATTATCCGTTATCTTAAAGGTGTCGGTGGCGATATGGCGGCTGTAACGGAGATTAATCAGCGGAGCAATCCTTTTGCCCGCCGCCGCGATAAACCGGTTGCTTTTTGGAGCGGCATTGTGCCGGTGAACGGAGAGGGCGGCACTTATACTTACCGGGTGCCGGAAAACTTTAACGGTGAAATTAAAGTTATGGCAGTCGGTGTTTCGGAAACAAGGATGGGACAGGCTGCGGTGCCTGCTGCTGTCCGCGGCGATTTTGCCCTGACGGTTTCCGGTCCTTATAATGTTTCTCCGGGGGATGAGTTTACCGCCGGGGTGAGCGTGACAAATATGCTGGAAAATTCAGAAGGAAAAGTTCCGGCAGATGTTCGTCTTACCGTTGGTAAAGGGCTGGAAATTATCGGTAACGATACCGAGCGGCTGGAATTGGCCTATCGGCAGGAAGGACAAGCGCGTTTCCGCTTAAGGGCATTGAATGAGCTGGGATCCTCGACGCTTAGTTTTCAGGTGGTAAACAGCCGCAACAGTGATGAGTCCTCGCGTATTTCCTATGATATCGGGGTGCGTCCGGCCAATGCCTATACCACAAATCTCAAAATGGGCTTTAATACCGGAAGTTTGACGTTGGAGAATTTCGTTGAGCCGATGTTTGAGCAATATCGCGATCAAAAGGTTTTGGCCTCGGCTTCGCCGTTGGTGCTGACCAACGGGCTGTTGTCTTATTTAGATGCTTTTCCACATTATTGCACTGAGCAGTCGGTCAGCAAGATTTTCCCTGCGATAGAAATCTTTTTCAGCCATCCCGAATTGCTCAAAGGCGTGGATGTCTATGCCATCTATGATGATGTAATTGCCAAGCTGGCGGCCAGACAGACTTTGAACGGCGGGTTCCGTGCGTGGCCGTCAATGTGGTCTTCGGTTAAGGAATATGACAGTCTTTATGCCCTGCATTTTCTGATTGAGGCTAAAAAACAAGGTTTTGAAGTGCCGCAGGCGATGTTTAACAAAGCCCTTTCATATGCGCGGACGGTTGCGGCAAGAACTGTGCTGAGCGTATCCGACAGCAATCCCGCATATGCGGCTTATCTGTTGACTTTGAACGGTGAGGTGACCTCCAATTATCTGTTGAAAATTGAAAAAGAATTGGAGTTGGAAAAAGGAAACAGCTCTTCGTTGGCGGCAGCTTATTTGGCGGCAGCCAATAAGCTGTTGCAAAATGAGGAAAAAGCGCGGGAATTGATCGGTTATTACCAATTGGACGATGACGATGTTGAAAATGCCCGTTATATTTATTTGACGGCGCTTCATTTTCCCGAAGAAGCCAAGGCTCTGAAACAGGAGAATGTGGAAGCTTTGTTAAAACCGCTAAAAAAAGCCAATTTTACCACGGCGCAATCGGCATGGTCACTGTTGGCGCTCAATGCTTCCGGGCTGAGCCGGAAGGATGACGGCATTTTGTTTAACGGTAAAAAATATGAGGGTGACGGGTTTGCCCGTCAGCCGGTTGATGCTTCGGTCAAACAGTTGGATATTCGTTCGGATGATCCGTTTTATTATGTTATCAGTCAGCAGGGTTATCTTAAAGAACCTGTTAAAGATACGTCATCTAACGGATTGGAAATAAGCAAAGAATATCTTGATGAAAATGAGGAACCGGTTGTCAATGCCCAAATTGGCGATGAAATTACCGTTGTTTTGAAAATCCGTTATCTGAACGGCAGTTATATCAACGATGTGGCGATTACCGACATGATTCCCGGTTGTTTGGAGATGGTGCAGGATTCGGCCAAAGGCGAAACCGATAATTATGAATTACGGGAAGATCGAGCACTGTTTTATCTTTCGGCAGAAAGTTCTCCTAAAACTGTAAGTTATCGAGCTAAGGTAATAGCAGAAGGGGATTTTTCTGTTCCGGCGGCTTTTGCGGAAGCGCTTTATGATCCGTCTGTCTATGCCCATACCAAAGCCGGGCGGATCAATGCTGCCAAGTAAAAAATCATTGTTGAGGAAAGCAGCTGCCGCAGCTTTGATGCTGTTGGCGGCTGCCGCCGTTTTATGGCTGGCGGTTCCCAAGCCGAAGCTGCTTGAGCGGTACAGTTACTCAAGTATTGTTTTGGATAAAAACCGCCGGTTAATGCACATCGGCCTCAGTATGGATGAAAAATATCGGTTGAAGACAGCTTATGAAGCAATCCCGCCCGAGGCGGTAAAGGCGTTGCTGCTCTATGAAGATCGGTCATTTTTCTATCATTTGGGCATAAACCCGCTGCGAACTCTGATTGCCTTGGCAGAAATGGCATCCGGCGGTCGTCGGCAGGGGGCTTCGACTGTGACCATGCAGCTGGCGCGAATGGTGTTTGATATTGATTCTTCAACGATTGCCGGCAAATTAGAGCAGATGCTGCGCGCGGTGCAGATCGAGATGTTTTATTCCAAAGAGCAAATTCTTGAAGCCTATTTCAATCTGGCACCTTACGGAATGAATATTGAAGGGATCGGCGCAGCTGCCCGTGTCTATTTCGGCGTGCCGCCCGAAGAACTTAATCTGCGGCAGATTATGACCTTGACGGTTGTTCCGCAAAATCCGTCGCGCCGCAGTTTGCATACCGAAAGCGGCCGGGAGGAAGCAGAAAAAGCGTTTTTGCGCCTGGCAAACGTATGGAAAGAATTTTACGGCGGTGAGGAAAAACCGGAATCGCTGCCGCTTTATGTCGGTCTTAACCGGCCGTTTGCCGCGCCGCATTTGGTTCGCCGGCTGAAAGAAAAATACCGTGGCGAGATTGTTTCGACAATTGATTTAAATCTTCAGAAGACACTTGAAGATATCATTTCTCGTTATTTGAAAATAAATGAGAAAACAGGAATAGTAAATGCGGCGGCAATGATTGTTGATCGCCGAAATATGGCGGTGCTGGCCAAAGTCGGGTCTGCCGATTTTTTTGATGTTCAAATTGACGGGCAGGTGGACGGAACCCGAGCCTATCGTTCTCCCGGTTCGGTGATGAAACCGTTTATTTTTGCGCAGGCGATGGATATGGGATTGATCCATCCGCGCAGTATGCTGAAAGACGTCCCCCGCAACTTTGCCAATTATATGCCGGAAAATTATGATCGGCGTTTTTACGGAATGATAGATGCAACCTCTGCTTTGGTGAAAAGCCGCAATGTGCCGGCGGTGGATCTGCTGCTGGCCGTCGGTGAGGAAAAATATTATCGCTTGCTTGAAAAAGGCGGGGTTAAGCGTTTGAAATCTCCTGCTCATTACGGATTGGCTCTGGCGCTGGGCGGGTATGAGCTGACGATGGAAAACGTGGCGGGAATGTATGCGGCTTTGGCAAATGGCGGCGTTTTACATTCTTTGCGTTTTTTGGAAAATGAACCAGTGAGCGACGGAATTCAATTATTTTCTGCCGAAGCGGCGTTTTTGACCATGGATATGTTGAGCCGTAATTTTCCCGTTGACCGCCGTTATTCTGTTTTTTCTGCCGGCAATGATCCTTATAAAGTTTATTGGAAAACCGGTACCTCATTTGGATATCGCGATGCTTGGACGGCAGGGATTGTCGGTGATTATGCGGTTGTTGTCTGGCTCGGAAACTTTGACGGGGAACCCAATCCCGCTCTGATCGGTCAGGAAGCGGCAGCGCCGTTATTTTTCAAAATTGTGCGCAGTCTGGCTCAAAATATGGGAATCCGCGGTGATGATATTTCACCGCGGGGACTGCGCTTGTCGGAGGTGGAGGTCTGCCGTCCGACCGGGGATATTGCCGGCGCGGATTGTGATGATATTATCAAGTCGTGGTTTATTCCCGGTGTGACGACGATTAAACTGTCCGGGATTTCTCGCCGCATTCCGGTTGATATCAAAACCGGCCTTCGTGCCTGCCGGCATCGGCCGCCTTTTACCGTGATGAAGAGTTTTGAGTTTTGGCCTTCCGATGTCTTATCCGCTTATCGGGCGGCCGGGGTAGCGGTAAAGCGTCCGCCTGCTTTCGGGGAGGATTGCGCTTTGGTTGAAACCGCTCGCTCCGGCAAGCCGCCGGTTATTCTGTTTCCGGCGGAGGGAAGTGTGCTGATCATCGATTTAAATGCGGAAAAAAAAGAAAAGCTGCTGCTAAAAGCTTCTGCCGATGCGGACAGTAGTGAGATATTTTGGTTTTACAACGGCCGTTTGATCGGTTCGTCAAAAGCGGGAGAAGTTTTTGCCGCCAAGTTGTACCCGGGGCGGGCAGAAATTGGCGCTGTGGATGATAAAGGGCGTTCGGCAACGGTAAATGTCACCGTTAAGCCGGCATTGAACGAATAGGCGCAGCAGCAAGGATAATATCTATTAATTGCAGCATTGGCGGTGACAAATATTTGTCGGGGTGGTAAACGATATAGTTTTTATTGATCATCGGTTCCGCCGCAATATCTAAACGGCACAGACGGCCGGCGGTCAGTTCTTCCGCCGCAATAATTTCGGGAATGACGCAGATGCCGGCGCCGTGCAGCGCGCCTCGTACCAGAGCCTGCGAATTGACGCTTGTCCAACGCGCTTCTGCCCTAAGCCCGCGAAGCAGCAGCGAGCTGTCCAGCGTGTTGCGGACGGCGCTGCCTTTTTCGCGTAAAAGCAGCGGATATTTCAAAACCTCGGAAAGGGGAATTTGTTTTTGCCCGGCCAGCGGATGTTCCGAAGCGGCCAGCCAGCCGATCCGGTAAGACGAAAACTCGCGGGCAAAAAAACGTTTGTCAGGGATGACGCCTTCGTATAAAGCCAGATCAATTTTGTTTTCGGCCAGCATTTCGGCAATCCGCGAAACAATATCCACGGTGACCTCAAGCGGTGTTTCCGGGCAGGCGGCGGCAAAAGCCGAACTGATACCCGGCAGCCAAAAGTTGGCAATTGTCAGACAGGAGCCGATTTTGAGGGGCAGGGAACGACTTTCTGTTCCCAAACCGGCAGACAGGTCGCGATAAAGCTCGAGCAGGCGGGTGATTTTTTCCTGCAGCAGTTTTCCGTCTGCCGTGAGATATATCTGCCGGTTGAGGCGGTCAAAGAGAATAGTTTTGGTTTCTTGCTCCATTTCGGCAATTACATGGGACACTGCCGGTTGTGTCATGTTCAACCGTGCCGCTGTTTTGGTGAAACTCAATTCCTCGCACAAGGTTTTAAAAATCTGCATCTGTCGGATGTTCATGTTTTTATCCATTATTATTTTGTTATGCTATTTATAAAATAATATAATTTTATTTATAAATAAACAACTGTTATAATCAATAAAAGGAGTAAATCATGGGTTGGGAAAAGATAAAACTTTTATTGTGGCTGTTTAAAACCGATATCTTGGTCAGCAGTTTTTCGTTTGGCGGCGGATATGTCGTGCTGCCGATGATCCGGAAATATTTTGTGGAAGAAAAAGGCCTGTTCGGCGAAGACGAGTTGATGGATATGGCCGCGATTGCCCAATCTTCACCAGGTGCCATTGCGATTAATTTGGCCACTTTGTGCGGCAAAAAAACAGCCGGCAGAATCGGTGCGGCGGTTGCAGGGATCGGCGCGGTACTGCCGCCGCTTGTTATTCTTTCTTTTGTTTCCGCCTTTTATGAGCAGATGGTATCCGATCCGACGGTGGCGGCCGTTCTCAAAGGGATGGAGGCCGGCGTGGCGGCTTTGATTGTCGATGTGGTATGGTATATGAGCCGGATTATTGCGGAAAAGAAAGAACCGCTGCCGGTTTTGATGATTCCGGCAGCTTTTGCCGCGGCTTTTATTTTTGAACTGAATGCCTTGACTGTTATTTTGGGTGGGGCAGCCGTTTTTGTACTGCTGACGAAAATAAAGTTTAAGGAAAAACTGAGAAGGGTAAAAACAAGTGCTTGAATTGCTGTGGAGTTTTTTATATGTCGGTTTTTTCAGCATCGGCGGGGGCTATGCGACTCTGCCGCTCATTCAGGAGCAGATTGTCGAATATCATCACTGGCTGACATATAAGGAATTTACCGATATCATCACCATTTCTCAAATGACACCCGGGCCGCTTGCGGTCAACGGTTCGACTTTTGTCGGTTTGCGTGTGGCCGGTATCCCGGGAGCAGTGGCGGCCACTTTCGGCTGCGTGATCAGCGGTATTATTGTTTCTTTGTGCTTGCAAAGTTTTTTTGCCAAACATCAGAGCGAGATGATCGGCTTGGTTCTGAAAGCGTTGAAATCTGTTTCAATCGGTTTAATCGCCTCGGCTGCCATGATCATTCTTTTGTTGTCCTGGTTTGGCGCCAATTCGTGGCGGCAGATCAACGGCGGGCCGGATTTGCGGGCGGTTGCGGTCAGTGTTGCCGCACTGGTTTTGCTGCGCAAGTTTAAAATGAACCCGGTCTGGGTGATGTGTATTTGCGGTGCGGCCGGAATTTTCCTTTATTAAACAATATGATAATATTGAAAAAAAACTGTTTGCCATCATATCGTATCGGTATGATAAAAAGTAAACAGGAGATAAATCATGAATAACTTAATCCACAATATTGCATTGATTTTGGTTATTATCGGCGGTTTGAACTGGGGATTGGTCGGCTTGTTCAGTTTTGATCTGGTCGCCTTTATCTTTGGTTCGATGAGCATTTTGAGCCGTATCGTTTATATCTTGGTCGGTGTATCGGCCGTTTTGCTGGCGTTTTCTTCTTTTACTTCGGTCAGCCGGCTGCCGGGCGCAAAATAAACGGCTTAATTGCAGAATAAACAAAAAACCCTAGGTTTTCCTAGGGTTTTTATTGGTAGCGAGGGTCGGATTCGAACCAACGACACGCGGATTATGATTCCGCTGCTCTAACCACCTGAGCTACCCCGCCATAAAGACAGACCTTTCTTAAAATGATTTCACACGATTGTCAAGAGTTTTTTTAATAAAATTATAATTTTTTCCACATATCGCCGAGAACGGGGCGCGCGTTTTGTTCGTATTCCTCAAACAATGATGACCACGGTCGATTTTGTTCAAAATATCGGCTGCGTTTGTTTTGATCATAGTAGCGCGCCTGAAGGATCACATCAAGTTTGTCCATTTGTTTGACGAACGCTGCTTCCGGTGTGTCGCGCCGTTCATATTCTTCAAACAGCTCAAGCAGGCGCGGGCATTTGGCCATAGCGGAAATTTTTTTGATGGCATCAATTTCCAAAGTATATTTTTCTTTTGCGTCAATTTTATCATCGGGGACATAATCGCCGGTGATCGCTTCCGCCAAATCGTGAACGACGGCAAACTCCAAACATTTCAACCGATCAAGATGGTCGGGACATAGGATCAGGCTGAGCAGACAAAGCCCCCAAGAATGATCGGCAACGGATTCCGGCTTTTCCACCATGCGAAGGATCCAGCCTTTGCGCGGGGTGTCTTTTAAGCGGCAGACGGCTTCTGCCAAAAGGTCTATGTTCATGTTGTTCCTCTATGTAAGCGGTTAAGCCCGTGCTGTGATATAAAAACAGATTTGGGCTTGCCAAGCGGCAGTTAAACTTATATATCTAATAAACTTAGTTGTAAATAACG
>CABUAP010000024.1 GCA_902489675.1 uncultured Azospirillum sp.
CGGTTCGCGTGGTCAGAAATTTGCAAGCGCTGGCCTAAAATAAAAAGAGGTTAAAAAACAATAAGGGCTTTAAAAGCCCTTATTTCTTGTTATTATCTGGTTATAATAATAAAATGCGGACAATTTTATGCTGGTTCATTTACTTTTTTTAATTTTAGGCGCCGGATTGATTTCGGAGTTGGTTCCCAAAAACCGACTGCCGGTATTGTGGTCACTGTTTTCAATGGCGGCGGTATTATATTTTATCTACCGGCTTTCGCTTTTAGGGGCGGCGCCTGAGCTTTATATAAATTATCCGTGGCTCAAAATCCCCAATTTGGCAATCAATTTGGAAATTGCGGTCAATGCCGGCAATATATATTTGGTTTTTGCCCTCTTGGTGCTGGCACTGCTGGTTTTGCTGCAAAACACATTTGGAATTGAAAACGCTAAAAATTCTCTAAACGGACTGGTTTTACTCAATTTATTGTCGGCGCTGATGTTGGTTTTTGCCAATAATTATATTCAGATGCTGGTAGCGGTCGGCGTGTGTGATGTTTTGGTATTTAGTACGATTAATAATATCGAAGCCAAGAAAAAATATATTTATGCCAATTTTCTGGCGGATACGGGATTGGTCAGCATTTTTGCCGTGGTGCTCGGGCAGGGCGGCGGGTTGGAGCTGAAAAATTTAGCGGCCTATGCTCAGTTTGGCCACCACAAAGATTTTGTCGCCATCTTGCTTTTAATTTGTATTTTTATCAAAAGCGGGCTGTTTTTGTTCCATGGCACTTATACCGAGATGCGCTCGCTCGGGTTAAACCGGCTTAATTATATTTTGTACACGGCGACACCGCTGACCGGTTATCTGCTGCTGCTCAAAACCGAGGCGCTGCTGCAAATTTCACCTTATTCATATCCGATGTTGCAGCTTTTTGCTTTGTCATCGGTTGTTTGGGGTTTTTGCGGAGCCGTGGCGATTGACCAGATCAAACAAAAGGCGGTTTATTTTGCTTTGATGTTTTGGGGGCTGGTGTATGCTTTTGCCGCGTTTGACAGCCGACTCGACACGTTGGATTTTGCGTCGCTGCTGACGTCTTCGTTTTTGTTCGGGCAGGTTTTGATGCTGATTTATACCGCCGCTTCCAACGAAACGCAGGTGTCCGAAACCGGAGGATTTATTAAAAGCTTAAAATTCACTTTTCTGTTGACGCTTTTGGTCTTGGCAGCGCTCTTTTCGGTGCTGTTGTCCTTAAAGGACGACAACCCGTGGCTGGCCGGAGGCTGGTTTGTTTTATTTGCAGCGGCAAGTGCGCATATTTTGTCGCAAATTATGCTCGGACAAAGCCATGCCGACGAGCGGGTGCAGGCAATGTTAAAGAATCCGCCGATTCCCTCATGGCTGCCGGTAGCCCTTGCGGCCTTGGCGCTTTGCCGATATTTTAATGTTTCTCTTTTTTATCTGCTGCCGGCAGTTGCTCTATGGCTGGTATTGTTTTTTTCCCGCCCGCTGCGTCGGTTGGATGCTTTGTATGATAACGAAAATCTGCAGGAGGCCGATTATCTGGGAACGGCTTATGAGCTGTTGATTATCACACCGGTTAAGGTTATCGGGCGGCTGCTGTGGTTGACGGTAGATTTTGTTTTTATTGAGCGGACAATTATCAATTCGGTTCAAAATGCCCTAAGCTTTATGATTTTTTTGTTCCGCCGTATCCATTCCGGAACGACAATCGGCGCCTTAATGTTTGTGTTGCTCGGCTTTGCCGTTATCGGAATCGTCTGGTTGTACGGAGGTTGACGGATGGAAAATCTTAGTTCTTTGGTCAATGCGATTATTACGGTTCCTCTGTTGGGAATGGTATTTGCCTCGCTTTCTCGCGAAAGCGGTCGCGGGCGGATCAGCAATGTATTGAGTGTCGGCATCTTTACCGTCCTTTCCAATTTGGTGATTTTGTGGCGTACCGCTTTGCAGATAGACGTAAGCAAAGACGGGTGGAAAGTGGTGGAAAGCTTTGCTTGGACGGCCAATCCGAAAATCGAACTGGTGTTCGGTATTGATGTGTTCTCACTGATGCTGATTGCGGCCGTTCACTTTGCGGTTTTGCTGGGGATGATCGGCATCCGGCATAACACATATCGGCAAAAGGCGCTCATTGTCTTTGCTCTTATGTTTTTGAGTATGATCAGCGGCTATTTTCTGGCTTCTGACGTTTTTTCCTTTTATATCTTTTTTGAAGCGCTGCTGTTGCCGTTGTTTATGATGATCGGCATTTTCGGTGATATCAAAAAACAGCAGGTTCTGTACCGCTTTTTTCTGTATAACCTGTTGGGCGCCGTATTCTTGTTTGTGGCTTTGGTCGTGCTGTATAATCATCAAAATGTCAGTATTTTGGAGGTCAGCCGCGTTGTCTTGTCCGAACATGGAGAGGTTTTGGTCTGGGGAGCTATTTTTATCGCGTTTTTGTCCCGGATTCCGGTTTGGCCTTTCCATTATTGGATATCCTCGGTCAATGCCAATATTTCGAACCCGCTGGTTTTCATCATCGCCAATATTGTTCCGCTGAGCGGTGTTTACGGCTTGATCCGCTTTTTTCCGGTTAATGCGCCGGCGGTATTGGATCCGTATTTGCTGGTGTTGGAGATTATCAGTATCGTTACCATGTTGATGATTGCCCTGATCGGTTTTACCAAGCGCGATATTCAGTATAAAATTTTTGCCTATATGACGGTTTATTATATCATGTACCTGCTCGGCGCTTTGCTGCCGACTGACGCACTGTTGATGAATATCGGTTTTTCAATGTTTTCCTATCTGATTATTGTTGCCGCGCTGGAAGTCATAATTGCGCATATTGATAATGAGCGCCAGTGTAACGAAATCAGTGACTGCGGTATTTTGTGCAGTATCCGCCGCACCTCGCTGGTATTTTCTTTTCTTATTTTGGCGGCAATAGGAATGCCTTTGTCCTCCATGTTTTTGAACAATATGGTGATTTTTGCCGGATTGATGAAATTTAACATCAAAATGGCCGTTTGTATTTTGCTGGCAGTTATGCTCAGTGCAGTGGGACTGCTCCAGCAGTTGTTTTATTTGAAATATCCGCCGGAAACGGAAAACGGCGCGGCGGTTGCTTCAAGCGAATGCGCGGCGGCGGATATTTCGCTCCGGGTATTTGCGGTCATGCTGCTGACGGCGGCGCTTTTGGTTTTGTCATTTATTAATCCGCTGTGGTTTGTCGGGTAGGAGAAAAAGATGCTGGTCACATATATTGCCTTGCTGCCGGAAGTCGTTTTGCTGTTTGGGATTCTGCTGATGGCATTGGTTCGGATTTTCCGCGCCGAAAATACGCCGAAAACTTTTTTGACTTTGGCCAAGTGGACGATATTGCCTACAATTGCGCTGACAGCGGTTTTTTATGATCGGGATGTAGGGGCTGTTTGGAGCAATAACGATTACACGACTTTGTTTAAAATCGTGATCTATTTGTTTGCGCTGGGATGGGGAACGCTGTCGCTGAAACGTTTTCAAAATCGGGAAAATTCGAGTTTTTCTTTTTATTTCCTGCTGTTGCTTAATTTGCTCGGTTTCTCTTTGATGCTTTCTGCCCGCTCTTTGCCGGCGCTTGCCGCGGCCGCCGTTTGCTGCCAGCTGCTGAATTATCCTTTGCTGAAAACGGATGCCGAAGAAGAAGCTCTGCCGCAATTTCGGCGCTATTTGGTATGGACGCTGCTTTTTTGCCTGCTGCTTGCCGGCGGGGTCTGGAAATTGTGCGCTTATGCAGACAGCACGAGTTACGCGGACGTCAGCCGCTTTTTGGCGGAACAAACAGTGGTTTCCTGGCAGCTGCGGCTGGCGTTTGTCATGATTATGGTTTTCTTCCTGTTTGCTTTGGGGGTGGCGCCTTTCCATTTTTGGTTTGCCGATGTGCTCTCCGGCGCCATTCTCCCGGTCGGCGGATATTTGACCATTGTGCCGGTTTTGGCTTATTTTTCCGTTTTTGTTAATTTGATTGCCAATGTGCTGGCGCCGCTTTACGGCTGGTTTGTGCCGGTTATGTTGATTTTTGGCGTGTTGTCCGTTTTTATCGGCGCCATCGGCGCCAACAGCGAAGACAATCTGCGTCGTATTTTTGCCTATGCCGGGCTGTATTATGTCGGGGTTTTGTTGATAGCCTCTGCCGATATGCATGGGCAGAGCCTGGTGGCAGCTTTGGTTTATCTGCTGGTTTATGTGTTGGCTTTTTTCGGTATCTATACGGTTTTTGCCGGTTGTCGCAGCAAAGGCGAGTATCTGCATTATCTAAACGAAGTGCGCGGTCTTTCGACCCAACGGCCTTTTCTGGCGGCCACTCTTTTGATCTTGATGATTTCTTTGATCGGTACGCCGCCGCTGTTGGGTTTTTTGGGCAAACTTTCGGTCATTAATGCGTTGGTGGCCGGCGGCAGCTATGGTTTAATGGCGGTGGTGGCCTTTTCGATGCTGATTTTGGTTTATGCCTATCTTAAAATTATCACCGTGATCTATTTTGAACCGCGTAATATTAGTTTTGACAGGGTAGACAAAGGGGTATATACATATATAGCGCTTAATCTTCTGCTGATTGCGGTAACAGTTGTAAACCCAAAATATTTGATGCATGATGCGGAAATAATGTTGACAGCGATTTTGCAGGCGAAAAATGTGGCAGCATTTTGATTTTAATGAATTGACAAGTACCAATGATCTGGCTTTGGCCTTGAGCGGTTCCGCTGCCGGACAGAAATTGGCGATAACGGCGGTAAGACAGACCGGCGGCCGCGGACGTCGAGGACGCAGTTGGGTTTGCTTGGAAGGCAATTTGTTTTTGTCATTAGCGATTCCTTTTGCCGCAGAGCAAAGCGCCGCGTTGGTTTTGGCGTCATCATTAGCCCTGCTAGAGGCCGTCAAGTCTCTTGATCAAAATGCCGATGTGGTTCTCAAATGGCCCAATGACGTTCTGTTGAACGGCGGTAAAATATCGGGGATCTTGCTTGAAAAAGGCGATGCAGGGTATATGATTATCGGTATCGGTGTCAATATTAAGGCGGCGCCAGCAGGCGGAACCCTCTATCCGACAATGAGCCTCGATGCGGCGGGAATAAATATCGATCGGGAAGAGTTTAAAGAAATTTATCTGCGTTGTTTTGACGCGTTAATGAGTTTGTGGAGCGAACAGGGAATGAAAGTATTGGTTGAAAAATGGCAAAAACACGCCAAAGGAATCGGCCAAAATATCACTGTTCGGCTGCCGAAAATAACTAAGACCGGCGTTTTCACCGGTTTGAATGATGAGGGAATGCTGATTTTGCAAACCCCGGCCGGCTGCGAGGTTATCGGTGCCGGCGATGTATTTTTTGATGATGAAAGTAAGAAAGAAGAATGATTAATAAATTTGAAAAAAACGGATTGTATTTTGTAACTTTGGGCGGTGCCGACGAGATCGGCATGAATATGTATGTCTATGCATATAACGGCAAATTTATCATGGTCGATGCCGGCTACGGTTTTTTGAACGATAATTATCCGGGGATTGATCTGTGCTTTGCCGATGCCGGATTTTTTGCCAATTATGCCGAAGATTTTGAGGGGATTTTTATTACCCATGCCCACGAAGATCACTTTGGCGCCATTGCTCAGGTTTGGCCACTGCTCAAATGCCCGGTCTACGCCAGCGAGTTTACGCTTGGGCTGATCAAAAACCGTTTGCGCGAATATAAACTGGAAGGTGAGGTGCCGCTCAATCCGGTGGTTGGGCATCAGACCATTCAGCTGCAAAATTTTTCGGTCGAATTTGTACCGGTTGTCCACTCGGTGCCCGAAACGGCAGCGCTGGTGATCAAAACCGCGGACAAAACCGTGGTTCATGCCACCGACTGGCGTTTTGACGACAGCGCGATCGAGATTTTGCAGACCGATTATGCCGGGCTGCAGGCTGCGGGTAAAAGCGGCGTTGATATGTTTGTCTGCGATTCGACCAATATTGAAGTCGATGAAAAACTGCCAAGCGAATCTGAGGTGCGCGAATGTCTGATCAAATTAATTCCCACCCTCTCCAAAACCGTGGTGGCCACTTGTTTTGCCTCCAATCTGACCCGGCTCGAGAGTCTGTTTCTGGCTGCCGATGCCGCCGGACGCACACCGGTGTTGGTCGGCCGCAGTCTGCTCTATAACGTTAAGGTGGCCAAAGAGATCGGCTATTTTAAAAATATGCCGAAATGCTATGATATCAAAGAAGCGGAAAATATTCCTTCCGATAATGTGCTTTATATCTGTACCGGTTCACAGGCCAATTACCGTTCGGCGCTGACCTCAATTGTTAATAACCAGAGCAAGTATGTAAAATTGGGCAAAGGCGATTCGGTTATTTTTTCTTCCAAGATCATTCCCGGCAATGAGGAAAAAATCAGCGAAATGCAGGAAAAGCTGATTGCTCAGGGCGTTAATGTCATTACCGACGAAGACGCTCTGGTTCATACCTCCGGCCATTGCAGCAAAGAAGAAATCCGCCGGATGTACGAATTGCTCAAACCTCGTTTGGTGCTGCCTGTCCACGGAGATAAAAAGTTTATCCGCGAGCATAAGCGTTTTGCCGCCGAATGCGGCATCAAAGAAGTGATGAGTATGCAAAACGGCGATGTGCTGCTGTTAAAAGGCGATCAGGCCAAAATTGTCGGCGATGTGCCGACCGACGTGCTGGCCGTTGACCGCCGAGAAATTGTATCGCTGAATTCGGAAGTGGTTAAACGCCGCAAACAAATTGCCTACAACGGCAGTGTTTTCATCAGTGTTATTTTTGGCGAAAAATGGGAGTTGATCGCTCTAAGGATCTCGTCTAAGGACATTTGGGAACCGGATGCTTTTGCTGCTCTTCGCGACCGGATCGTGGTCGAGGTTTCGGAGGCTCTGCCGGAAGTGGTTGCCGGTCTGCATTATAAAGAAACCGCCATTTTGGATTATATCCGGGTTCAGGTGCGGCGCAAAATCGAAAAAGCAACCGATATGAAACCGGTTACCTTTATTCATTTTTACAAGCTGCCGCTTGAAGAAGAGGAAATCGAACAGGAAGAAGATGTGGATGCCGGACAGCCGATGGTTATTTATCCGTCGCCGGAAATCGAAAACTGATTTATGCCGTCGGGCAGCTTTGTTCAACCGGCAGATAAATGGTAAATGCGGTGCCTTTTGCGCTGTCCGACTCCACTCTTAAATTGCCGCGGTGCCGGATCAGAATATGCTTGGCAATTGCCAGTCCGAGGCCGGAACCTTTGATGCTTTTATTTTTGTGAGTCTGCATCCGATAAAAGCGCTCCGTCAGCCGGCTGACATATTCGGCGGAGATTTTTTCGCCGAAATTATGAACTTCGATTGCCACTGCCCGGCCGGCAGCCACTTCATAGCTTTTGGACGGCGGAACGGCTTCGACCAAGCGGGCAGAAATTGTGATAACGCTGTTTTCTTCGCCGTATTTGACCGCGTTATCGCACAGATTTTGCAGCAATTGGCGGATTTGTCCATAATCGGCGGTAATTTCCGGCAACTCGGGAGCGATCTTTAGTTCAAATGTCATGTTTCTTGCTTGCGCTTTAAGCATCAGCGCGTTGCTGACGTCTTCCGCAATCGGAGCAATGCTGATTTTTTCTTCCGGCGCCTGATCCTGCGTCATTTCAATTTTTGAAAGAGAGAGCAGGTTTTCGATCAGAAGCGACATATAATTGGCTTGTTCACTCATGATTTTCAAAAACATATCGCGGGCAGCGGCATCATCTTTGGCAGTGGTTTGCAGCGTTTCGATAAAACCCGAGATAACCGACAGCGGGGTTCGCAACTCGTGACTGGCGTTGGCAACAAAGTCGGACTGCATTTTTTCGATTTTGGTCGCTTTGGCAAAATCGTAAAGGGAAATAACCGCCACCGCCCGTCCTTTCGAGATCCACGGCAGCTGTTTGATATGAGCGTAGAGCTTCTGCATATCCTCACTTTTTTCGTTTTTGCCGTGGTTGACATAGAAAATCAGGTTTTCTGATTCGCTTTCTTTGTTTAAGACCCGGGCGACGGCATTGATAAAGTTGTTGGAAGAAAAAATTTCTTCCACTTTGCGATCGGTGATATTGCTGCCGAGCAGGTTGCGGGCGGAAATATTGGCGCCGAGAATATTACCCATGCGGTCAATCATCAGGATCGGGTCGGGCAGAGTGTCGAGCACTGCGGTATCGGAGATTGTCTGTGCTTCGAGTTTTTCCGCTTTTTCGGTCCAAAAACGGTGCATTTCGTTAACGGCGTCAACAATCTCGCGGGTATCGGTTTCGGTCAGGTCAAATGTTTCGCCGGTATAATTTTCCTCCTTGGCCAGATGAAAGATATATTTGCGGATTTGCTGCAGCTCAAAAGTGATCGGAAACAACCAGACGATATTAAACAAAATAATTGAGGCATAGGCCATGACGGCAATGCCGGCCGGCAGCAGTTTCAAGGCGACCAGCATAATAAATACCAACGCCGAAGGCATTGACAATGCCAAGATACGATTGGCAAAGTTGGTGTCTTTTTCTATCTTGAACAGTTTGCTCCGGCCCTTGTGAAACATGGTGATAACCCTCGAATTGTGTTAAAAAAAGATAGACTACTGATGATAGTAATATATAATACAATACGTTTAAATTTATTAAAGATCGGATTGTGAAGGCTTGACGATGACTGATGCAAAAACGCCCGCGCTGACGCCGATGATGGCTCAGTATCTCGAAACCAAAAAGGCTTATCCCGACTATCTGTTGTTTTACCGGATGGGCGATTTTTATGAAATGTTTTTTGATGACGCCGTTGCCGCATCCAAAGCACTAGATATTGCCCTGACCAAACGCGGCAAACTCGAAGGCGCCGATGTGCCGATGTGCGGCGTGCCATTTCATGCTTACGAAACTTATTTGTCCCGGCTGATTAAACACGGCTTTAAGGTGGCGATCTGCGAACAGATGGAAGACCCTAAAGAAGCCAAAAAACGGGGAGCCAAATCAGTTGTCAGGCGCGATGTTATTCGGCTGGTGACGGCCGGTACCCTGACCGAAGACAATCTGCTCGATTCGCGCCGCAACAATTTTCTGCTCAGTTTGGCCAAAACCGGCGATATGCTTGGCGTTTCGTGGTTGGATCTTTCTACCGGCGATTTTTTTCTGGAAGAAATTGCGCTGAAAAACAAGCCGGAAGCGGTTGTCGTCAGCAGTCTGTTATCTCGCTTAAATCCGGTCGAAATTCTTGTTTCCGACCGCTATCTGCAGTCGCCGAAACTGTTTGAGCTGTTTAACGAATATCGCAAAAAGCTTTCGGTGCTGCCCGATGCGCGTTTCAATTTTGAGAATGCCCGCCGCAATCTGCTCAATCTGTTCAAGGTTGACACGCTTGATGCCTACGGCAGTTTTTCCCGGGCGGAAATCACTGCCGCCGGGGTGTTGATGGATTATGTCGAAACGACCCAAAAAGGGCAGATGCCCCGGGTAGAAAAGCCGGTAAAAATTTATGAGCAGCTGGTGATGGAAATTGACGGCGCCACTCGTCGCGGGCTGGAACTGCTGGAATCTTCCGCCGGTGATAAAAAAGGCTCGCTGCTTTCGGTGTTGGATCGTACCGTAACCGGTGCCGGTGCGCGGATGCTGGCCGGCCGTATTGCCAGCCCGTTGGTGGATACCAAAGAAATTGACGAACGTTTAAATGTGGTGGCATTTTTTATCAGTGAGGAATTTATCCGTCAGGACGTGCGCAGCCAGCTGAAAACCTGTCCCGATACCGAACGTGCCTTGTCCAGATTAAGCCTTGAACGCGGCGGTCCCCGCGATCTGGCGGCCATCAAGGCCACTTTGGCGGTGGTGCCGAAGTTGAGGAATATTTTATCCGGCCGCTCTTCGCAAAATATGGTTTCCGAATTGCCGGAGGCCGTTGCCCGTATTGCCGGTCGGATGGGGCATCACGAAAATTTGGTGGATGAGCTGGACCGCGCGTTGAATGACGATCTGCCGCTTTTGGCTCGGGACGGCGGTTTTATCCGCGAAGGCTACTACCCGCCGCTGGATGAAATCCGCCGGGTCAAAAACAACAGTCAGCAGATTA
Organism: uncultured Azospirillum sp.; assembly: GCA_902489675.1. Taxonomy (GTDB): domain Bacteria; phylum Pseudomonadota; class Alphaproteobacteria; order RF32; family CAG-239; genus JAFUYI01. The sequence goes on from CABUAP010000024.1 coordinate 10,103, forward strand.
TTTTGCAGTTGCAGGAAAAATATGCGGCCGCGGTTAATATCCCCAATCTCAAAATCAAATATAACAATTTGATCGGATATTTTGTCGAAGTGCCGGTCAAATATGCGACCCAAATGTTGGAAAATAAGGATTTTATTCACCGTCAATCGGTTTTAAATGCGATTCGGTTTACTACGGTTGAATTAACGGAACTTGAAAACGAAATCCGCGGTGCCGGTGAAAAGCTGCTGGCTACCGAATTGGAACTGTTCAATAAATTGGTGACGGAAATTAAAATTGCGGCCGATGATATTTCACGCACTGCCAAAGCGTTGGCGGAGCTGGATATCGGCGCGGCATTAGCAGATCTGGCTGCCGAAAAAAATTATTGCCGTCCCGAGGTTGATGATTCTGTGTGTTTTGATATTGAAGAGGGACGCCACCCTGTGGTGGAGGCTTCTTTATCATGCGAACACAGCGGCGCATTTGTCGGCAACGACTGCAAACTTGGTGGGGATTACAGCAATATCTGGCTGCTGACCGGGCCGAATATGGCCGGTAAATCGACCTTCCTGCGGCAAAATGCCATCATTGCCGTAATGGCGCAAATCGGTTCTTATGTGCCGGCCAAACGCGCCCGCATCGGTGTTGTCAACAAACTGTTTTCCCGGGTGGGCGCTTCCGATGATCTGGCGCGCGGCCGCTCTACTTTTATGGTGGAAATGGTGGAAACCGCCAGTATTTTGAACCGCGCGGATAAACGTTCGCTGGTTATTTTGGATGAGATCGGCCGCGGTACCGCCACCTTTGACGGTCTGTCAATCGCTTGGGCGGTGGTCGAACATCTGCACGAAGTCAACCGCTGCCGCGCTTTATTTGCCACCCATTATCACGAACTAACTTCGCTTGTCGGCAAACTGCATAAAATGTCGCTGCACTGCATGAAAATTAAAGAGTTTAATGACGAAGTCATCTTTTTGCACGAAGTGATCGACGGCGCCGCCGACCGTTCGTACGGCATTCATGTTGCCAAATTGGCAGGGCTGCCGCCGGTGGTCTTAAAACGTGCGGAGCAGGTTTTAAATTCGCTTGAGAATGACAAAAAAAATACTAATATTAAAGCTCTGTCCGATGACTTGCCGTTGTTTGCCAGCTTGAAAAAAGAAGAAGAACAAAAAGCGCCGTCGGCGGTAGAAAGTGCCTTGACCGAGATTAATCCCGATGATCTCACCCCGCGGGAAGCGCTGGATGAGTTGTACCGCTTAAAAGCATTGTCGGAGGAAAAATAATGCCTTTTGCTGCCACAAATATTCGACCGCTGGCGGTTGCCGTTATTCGCAATCAAGAAAAAGTTCTGGCTACTCGCGGGGTTGACCATGTGAAAAACGAAGTCTTTTTCCGTTTGCCGGGCGGCGGGATCGAATTTGGCGAAACCGCCGAACAAACCCTTCGTCGCGAATTTGCCGAAGAGTTCGGCGTGGATATCAAAGTCGGTCGTCGGTTGGATGTGGCAGAAAACATTTTTTGCTACGAAGGGAAAAACGGACATGAAATCGTTTTTGTTTTCGAGGCCGAATTGGCTGATGCAAAATCATATTCTCCGGACGGGCTGCCTTTTGTCGAAACCGGCATGGAAGGGAGGTCTGCCGAGTGGATAACGGTTGCGCCGGAAGTTCGGATTTATCCCGAAATTGTCCGGAAAATAATTTTTTAATCATAATGTATCAAAGAGGAGTATCAAAAATATGTTGAAATTTATTTGTTCATTGCTGGTGGTCTTGGGTTTTGGCGCAGCTTCCGCGCAGGCTGCCGATGCGGCTAAGCCTTATGCCGATGTCAAAGATCCGGAAAACACCCTGCTGCTCAAATTAAAAGACGGTGATGTGCTGATCCAGATGTTTCCGGAAGATGCGCCCAACCATGTTGCGCGGATCAAAGAGCTGGTTCGCCAGGGTTTTTACAACGGCCTGAAGTTTCACCGGGTGATTGACGGCTTTATGGCGCAAACCGGTGATCCGCTCGGCAACGGCACCGGCGGCAGCGGCAAAAATCTGAAGGC
>CABUAP010000025.1 GCA_902489675.1 uncultured Azospirillum sp.
ATTATTGAAACGGTCAATCTGGTAGCCAACGGACAAAAACTGAAATACGGCCTGACCAAAGCCCTGCCCAAATATTCGATTTCGCGCGATGGGGTCAAAAACGCCACCATCCCTTATCTCAACAGCGTAAGGATTAACGGCACCGAAGTTCCTTATCAATTAAAAGACGCCGGTGACCGCTATTTAATCACGCCCAAAAATCAATTTGCTTTACAGCCGGGGATTTATACTTACGAATTTGATTATATGCTCGATCGAAAATTATGGTATTACAAGGACCGCAACGAATTTTATTGGGATGTTACCGGCAGCTTTTGGAATTTGGTTGTTTCTCAAGCGGTGGCCACGGTAAGACTGCCGGTTGACGTCAACCCGCTCGGACAATCCATGTTTATCGGTTATCCGCCTAACAATCTGACCGACTATTATTCGACCATCACCAAAGACCGCCGCACCAATGCGCTCGGCTTTACCGCCACTACACCGCTGTTTGCCGGAGAAGGAATGCATCTCTTGATCTCGATCCCCAAAGCCGGCTTTATTGAACCGGACTTTAACAAAAAATTTGAATGGTTCATTGAAGATTACGGCGATATTATCTTTTCTCTGTTCGGTCTGCTGGCGATCGTTATTGCCTACATTGTTTCCTGGCGCTTTATCAATTCCGACGCCAATCCGGTTAAAACAGATCTGCAAAAAACGCCGGCCATGCTCCGAATGTTGGCCAAAGGAAGTTTTGACAAAGTTTCTTTCGGTTCTTTCCTGCTTGATTTGTTCCGCCGCAACATTATTGATTTGAAAGCCGATCACGAATCGCTGGTTTTGATCAAGAAAACCGATAATCTCAACCGCCTGAACAAAAATGAACGGCAGGCGCTCCGGCAGCTGATCGGTCCCAAAGAATTGTCCGTCAGCTTTAACCGCACCAATGCCTTAAAAATGAAACGCGCTTACAAGTTGGTTGAAAAAGACACCGTCAAACGGTTGAAGATTTTATCGCTGAAGCTCAATTCCGGTTATATCTTATTCAGCTGCGCCATGCTGCTGTTGGCCGAAGCCGCTATTGCCTGGCTTAATGTCAATACGGCCGCAACCATGGGCTTTCTTGTTTCGGCAACATTAACCGCCGCTTTTTATATTTGGATTTTGCGTACCAAATTCAAACGCCGCTGGGTCAACATTACCGCCAAAGTTTTTGCCGTTATTATGATCATTATTGCCGCCCTGATGATGAGTTTGCACATACACGCGATTTCTACCATATTCATTCTCGGCATGATCTGGAGCATTTTTGTTTACAGCAGTCTGTTTGCCAAGCGCAACGGATTGATCAAAAACAATATCAAAGAAGCTATACAATTCGGGCAATATTTGACCGACAGCGCCGAGGCTATCATTCTCGGACGGGAATTTAAACAGCAGCAGGCCAATATTTATGCGTTGGATGCCGCCGGCAAATATCCGAAAACAGATCAGATCGCGGCCGATTACCGGCTTGATCTGATGCCGATGGTTAAAAATCTGCTTTAGTAAAATCCGCAAAAAAATAACCTCCGCTTTTATACGGAGGTTATTTTTTATTTTTGGTTATCGTTACGTTCGGTTTGCGTTCCCGCGTACCAAGAGAACAAAGCTTCTCGCTGTACAATTGCCGCGCAGGCAAAAGAAGATATCATCAGCAACAGCAGCATATTATATAAAAAAGTGCAAATCAAAGTTCCCAAAACAAACATATGCCCGATCACAAAACCGGCAAATAAGTTATAATTGAGAAAGATAATCATGTTAAGCAGCAAGATCAGCGTCAAGGCAATGATAATTTTTAACGTATTACCCACGGTTCGCTGCCAAAAAACTCGCAGCGGCGGACGCTTTTGTTCATCGAGCACAAAAGCAAACAACGACGAAAAACGCAGCGCAACCAGCGGCAGCCAAAAACCGGAAGATGCCACGGCAAAAAACAGACTCTCAATCCGCCAGTCGGGATTGGGCACACGGAAAAACAACACCACACCGGAAATGACCGGCAGGCACAATATACCGAGAACCGCCAGCTCACTGCCAAAAATTTTCCAATCTTTGGCCGAGATAATAAACATATTTTTAAGATCAAGCTCACCGCCGCAGACTGCCGTTTTGTACCACACACGCAGGAAAACCGCCGTGATCAGCAGGCGCAAAAGAAAGAACGTCACATACACCGCCGGCGATACCTCGCAGCCGAAATAGGGATTTTCGTTCCATTGCGCAATGCCGCAAACATAACTCTGCTGCGTGGCAAAGGCCAAAATTGTCATCAACAGTCCGTAAACAAAACTTAGAAACAAAAAGCGTTTGAAACGAAACAGCAAAACGCCCAGCGGCAGAAAGCTCATTTCCCAAAAAGGCACGCTGACCGGGTTGGCCGAATGATCATCCAAAAATTCGGCATTGCCGATACTTTTCAGTTTTACGATAAAGCCGTCGCCTATTTTTTTCATCATGTTACATTTCCTTTACTGCCGAAACGCCGGGAACCGATTTTAACTGAGAGATGATGTTGCCGCTGGTAAAGGCATATCCGCCCGGCAGTTCAATTGTGATGTCCCATTCATCGTTATCCGGTTTAATATATATTTTGTTTGAGCCTTTTTTATCCCGACCGAGAATTTCTCTGACCGGGCGGACAGCCGCTATATTGCTGATGCTGATTACGATGGCACTGGCCACATCGGCAATCGCCTTGTCCAAAGTTTCGATGTTACTGATCATCACCCGCGGATCACCGTCTTCGGTCTGCTTTTCGATTGTCACGCTGGCCAAAAGCGGCAGCCCCGAGTTGATCATGTCTTCGCTGCGCTGCAGAGTTTCCGAAAATAAGATGCCTTCAAAAGCCCCCGACGCATCGGAAAGTTCCAGAAAAGCAAAACGATTGCCTTTTTGGGAAATTTTTTTCTTAAAGCTGTTGACACAGCCGGCCAGCTTGGCGCGGATCATATCGCCGGTTTGAATATTGCGGAAAACTTCGCTGCAATTTTTGACACCCAGCTTCTCCATCCCGTCGCGGTAGCTATCCAACGGATGAGCGGAAAGATAAAAACCGACAGCTTCCGCCTCAAGCTTCAACTTTTCCAGTTCAACCCAATCCGGCTCGTCTTTCAATTTGATTTTGGCCTGCATCTCTTCGTTGCCAAAAAGCGAAGATTGGCTGCTGGTTTTCAGTTCGGAAGAAGAACTGATGTGCTGGATAATATTGTCAATATTAGCAAACAAACGGCCGCGGTTCTTATCCACACAATCAAACGCCCCCGACTTGATCAGCTGTTCCAGCTGTTTGCGGTTGGTTTGTTTGATGTCGATCCGGTGCACAAAATCAGAAATGTCTTTGAAAGGACCGCGCGCTTCACGCTCGGCAACCAGCCCCTTCATATTGGCCTCGCCCACGCCTTTGACCGCTGTCAGCGCATAACGGATCTTGCCGTCCTCGACCATAAAATCGTAACCTGATTTATTAATGTCCGGCGGCAAAACGGTAATTCCCATTTTACGGCATTCGTCCTTGAAGAACTGCAGCTTGTCGGTGTTGGTGATATCAAGACTCATAGTCGCGCTCATAAACTCGACCGGATAATGCGCCTTGAGATAAGCGGTCTGATAAGAAATCAACGAATAAGCGGCCGCGTGGGACTTGTTAAAGCCGTAGGAGGCAAATTTTTCCATCTGGTCAAAAATGCTGGTGGCCGTATCGCGCTCAATCCCCCGCTCCACGGCGCCGTCAACAAAAATACTGCGGTGTTTGACCATTTCTTCTTTAATTTTTTTACCCATCGCTTTACGCAGTTTGTCCGCGCCGCCCAAGGTATAACCGGCCAGTTCCTGAGCAATTTTCATAACCTGTTCCTGATAGATCATGATGCCGTAGGTACTTTTTAAAATCGGCTCCAGCTTGGGATGGAGATAGGTAATTTCTTCTTCGCCGTGCTTACGCCGGATATAGCTCGGGATATTGTCCATCGGCCCCGGGCGATAGAGCGACACGATAGCGATCAGGTCCTCAAAACGGTCAGGTTTAATTTGCTTATGCACGTCTTTCATCCCCGCCGATTCAAACTGGAACACACCGGCGGTATCGCCCCGCTGCAAAAGCGCATAAGTTTCTTTATCATCAAGCGGCACCGTACTCATGTCAAGCTCAATCCCGTGATCGGCCTTTACCAGATCAACCGCTCGTTTGATTGTGGTCAGGGTCTTCAACCCCAAAAAGTCAAACTTGATCAAGCCGGTTGACTCGATATATTTCATATCGTACTGGGTTACCGGCATATCGGCTTTCGGATCTTTGTAGAGCGGCACCAATTGGTCAAGCGGCCGATCGCCGATCACCACACCGGCAGCGTGTACGCCGGTGTGGCGGTACAGCCCTTCCAACTTCATCGCGATATCAAACAATTTATTAATCTGCGGATCGTTTTGGCGCATTTCTTCCAATTCGGGCACTTGTTCCAGCGAATCTTTCAAACTCGGCTGCACCCCCTGCACCGGCGGCGGAATCATTTTACTGATCCGGTCGGCCTGCGAATAGGGCATTTGCAAAACACGGGCAACGTCGCGGATCACCGCCTTAGATTGCAGCTTTCCATAGGTAATAATCTGCGCCACATGGTCAAAACCGTATTTATTCTGCACATATTCGATCGTTTTATAACGATTTTCCTGACAAAAGTCGACGTCAAAGTCCGGCATATTAATACGTTCCGGGTTCAAGAAACGTTCAAACAGCAAATCAAGTTTCAGCGGGTCAAGCTCGGTAACCTGAATCGACCAAGCCACCATCGAACCGGCACCGGAACCGCGCCCCGGCCCGACCGGTACACCGTTATTTTTTGACCAGCGGATAAAATCCGAAACGATCAGGAAGTAGCCGGCAAAGCCCATTTTTTCAATAACGCTCAGTTCATACTCAAGGCGGGCATAATAGCGTTCATCCAGTTCCTTTTTCTCTTCCTCGGTCATACCCTCAAAATAGACCTGAGTTTCCATCTTATGCGCCAGCCCGTTATAGGCTTCTTCGCGCAGATACTCGTTTTGGCTTTTGCCTTCCGGGCATTCAAAAATCGGCAGCAGCGGATCAACATACTGCAAGACATAATTGCAGCGTTTGGCGATATTGACCGTATTGGCCGCCGCTTCCGGCAGATCGGCAAACAGCGCCACCATTTCGGCCGCGGTTTTCAAACGCTGGTTGGGCGAATATTTTTCCCGATTGTCATTAGCCACATATTCGCCTTTGGCGATACAAACCAAAGCATCGTGCGCTTCATACATATCGGTATCAAAGAAAAAAGCTTCGTTGGTCGCTACCAACGGGATATCGTGCTTATAAGCCAAATCAATAAAGTCGTTTTCGGTTTTGGCTTCTTTTTCCGTACCTATACGGGAAATTTCCATATATAACCGATCGCCGAAAATTTCTTTTAATTCCAACAGGAAAGCCTCCGCCTCCTCTGCCCGGTTTTCAAGCAGCAGGCGGCCGACGGTGCCGTCCACGCCGGCAGTCAGCACAATCAGTCCCTCGCCGCGAGTTTTAAGATCGGCAAGACGAATCTGCGGTTTTTCGGCAAAATTCTTTTCGCCGAGGTAGGCAATTTTCATCAATTTGGCCAGATTGGCATAACCTTCTGCATTTTTGACCAGCAAAACCAGCTTATCCGGTTCCACGGTTCGCCCTTTGGACTTCAGCACATCGTCAGCATCACGGTTGCGAATATACATCTGAGTGCCGAGAATCGGTTTAATGCCGTTTTTCGGCGCATAGTCGGAAAATGCTTTGGCACCGAACATATTGGCGGTATCGGTGATCGCCATGGCCGGAAAACCCATCGCCGCAGCCCTGCTCATCAACGCCGGAATTTTCATCGCGCCTTCAAGCAATGAGTAAGCCGAGTGCACCCGGAGATGAATAAACTGCGGTTCCATGTTTTTTCCTGCCCGCTATCTTACGGAAACACCGCTGATGCAGCGTTCCGGTTGTTTTTCGCAAATTTCCTTATCGCTGTTCATCTCGTGCAGGCGGTTGCGATTGGGGGCAAATTCACCGGCGACACATCCGCAAAGCGCCAGCAGGCAAATTGTCATAACTAATTTTTTCATCCGTTTTTCCTTACAGGTTCAAGTCGTATTTCAACACAAAAAAGACGATTAATATCATAAAAATCCGCGCCAAATGCCGAAACCACAAACTGCGGTTATATTCGGCGGAGCTGCGCCAGGTACCGATCACCATTGAACCGGCATAAAACAGCAGAAAACAGAGCGAACTGAAATATAAGATGGTGAGGATCACCGTTGATGTTTCCAGCCCGTATTTGCGGGTGGTGTAATAACCGAGTATGGTCAGCCCGCGCAGCTTATGATACAGCATGGTGCCAAAAATTTTGACCATCAGATGAACAACTAACATCCCCAGCACGCCGAACTTCCAGAAAGTATCTTTCAGACTAAGTTCGCCATCAATAAGTTTCTTAAACATAGACCTTATCCTTTTCTTGTCCGATGCCAATTATAATGCGGCAAAGCTTTCGTTTGTGCAAGCGATTTTTCGCAGTTTTACCGGCTTAAAAATGACGGATGATCCGCTTGTAAGGTTTAATCCCCAATTCCTGCCGCACCGCTGCGATTTTTTGCGACAGCGGCGACCATTCGGTATATTTTTCGACAAAGGCAGCGGCGTTTTCTTTGGATTTGGACAGCTGCACCCGGATCGTTTCTGCCAACAGTCGGTTCAAAACACTGCCGATATTGGCCAGATCTATCGTAATTTTTGCATCAGGCGTTTCCTTAATAATGCCGTTTGCCGTCAGATAATTGAACTGAATCAGCTCGCCCATGCGATGCGGCAGCATCATATGCGGCCGGGCAGCCAAAAACATCCGACCGGCAATATAACTGACATAGATCTTTTTCAGCGTTTCTTCGTCAATCACACCGGCTTTCGCATATTCCGGCATAAACGCCAGCGAAACGGTGTCGGCCTTGTGTTCTTCAATAATATGTTTATAAGCGCCGAGGGCATTTTGATATGTGCTGTCGGGTCCCAGAGAATGACCGTTTTCGTGGCCGATGACAAACAAGTGGTCGGCTTCGCCGTCAAAATAGCGACGCAGCGCCGGATCCAGCAGCCGATCCAGCATTTTGCGCTCTTTTTCCTTATCCACACTCATACGCACCTGACGATGATAGACATTGCGTCGGCCGCCGCCGGTTTTAATCGACAATTTGTCATTGTTGGGCAGGTTCTGGGCGGTGGTGATGCCGCCGCGGCACTGAGCATAATCACCTTCCAGTGCGGCCAAGTCAACATCGACCATGGTCTGTTTCAGTTCCTCTCCGTCAAGAATGCTTTGCCGGTAGCTATCGGCAAACGGCATTTTGGCCGCCAATTCCGGCATATGTTTTTTAAACTGCAGGATCAGATCCGTTCCGGCCTTGTTGACAATACCGACACGGGCGCCCAAAGTATCTTTTGAAGCAGCTTCTATGCCGTTATCTGCCAACAATTTTTTCAATTCTTCGTTATTATAAACCGTCGGCGTAATCTCATCATCGTAGTTTTCGCGGCTCAAAGTAAACTCCAGCGGCGTATCCTGCAAAACCGCCCAATGCTTGTCGGCCAGCATATCCATATCCGGATTATTTTGCAGCAGCGCCTGAGCCTGCCAGCCGAGATAATCCTTAAACGGCTCGTCATCGGTATAGTGAGCCGCCACTTCCAATTCGTTGGCAACAGCCGAAAACTGATCGGCAAAATATTCCGTATAATCAATTGCCTTCAATCCATCTTTGTTTCTGCGCACCATTGTGCGGGCGCTCAATATCTGCCGCACCTCATCGCTTTGCCCGGCTTTCAGCATGGCAAGCAAAATTTGCTGAAACTCTTCCGGCGTCAAATCTTCCGGATAAAAATTGTGTCCCGGCAGCAAATGGATGCCGGCAAAAATCTCTACCGGTTCTTTGTCCACGCCGTTGTAACCGGCCACACCGTTTAGGGAATTAAAAAGTTCAAGCGCCAGCGCCGCATGGGAACTGCTCGCAGCCGCGGCTTCCAAAGCCTTTTTCTGAACTCTGTTCAGCGGATGATCCTGCTCGAGCGACACATCGTTAATGATCCGGGCGGCGGCGACCAAATGTGCCAGCGCTTTTTTATTGCCTTCGCTCAAATTTTTATATCCCTCGAAATCCGGCGAAATCAGCCGAATGTCAAGCGTCTTTTTTTCCATCCTGTCTTGCAGGTCGGCTTCACTGTAATTGATGTCATATCCGTTAATTTTCATTTTCTTTGATCTCCACAGTTCTGAAACGGTAAACTTTGATAGCGTTTGACCAATAGTTGGGGCTCATCCCCGCTTTTAACTTTAAATTACGCAAAAATTCTTCTTTATCCGGCAGCTGTTTCCACACAGAGGGCAAAAACAGCCCTTGCCGGTTGCCGTCGCGAATCACCAAACCGTCAACGCCCTTTTGCAGCCGGTTCAGCAAATCTTCTTCACTTTGATAGAAAATTCGTTCAAAACCGGTTAAAAGCGATACGGAAATGTTGATTTTATCCAGTTCATCGGCTGTTACCGGAGTAAAACGTCCGTCTTCTGCCGCCGCATTACGGGTGTTTTCGGCAATATCCAAAGCAACGGCACGCTTCGGATACAGCGAGCCGATGCAGCCGCGCAAAGCGCCTTCTTTCTCCAACGTGACAAATGCGGCCCCTTTATCAAACAGCGCATCATCATAATCTTCGCGGGAAGGTTCATAGACACGGTTGTGGATAACGCTTTCTTCCAACGCGGTACGGGCTATCCGCAGCAATTCTCTTTTATAAACGCCGGCATAGCTTTCCAAAGCGGCAGCTTCCTGCTCCGTCCTGCCGGTCGGCGTAAAAGCCCAAGCGCCGTAACCGACGACACTTTCTTTACTGCCGGCCGTGTCGCCGGAATTGATTAACGATAAAATTTCGGGCTGCAGATACATAAGCTGCGCCATAATCAGCGCCGTATTGATACCGCCGGCGCCGCAAGACTGATGATCTTTGAGCTCCGGTTCCACATCATTGATTTGGGATGCTGTTTGACGATCGGCGGCTTGAGCGTCTTTATAAGGGTAATAGTGTGACAAATCGGCAGAAACCACCAGCAGCGTACCGTCCTCTTCAAGATAAGGGCGCAACGCCTCGGCCGTATCCTGCGGATTGAGGGCGCCATATACAATCGGCACAATTTTGAAATCACCCAGCACTTTCTGTAAAAAAGGCAGCTGCACTTCCAGCGAATGCTCATCTTTATGAGCGGCATCATTCACCGCAAAACCCTTGACAGACGACAGACGCGCCGTCAGTTCCCGATCAACCGGCACTTGCCCTAACGGGGTTACGAACCAATCGGCCGAAGACAAAGCCGCTCCTTTAACTGCCGCCCGGTGAGCCGGCCCCAACAGAATCACGGTTTTGATGCGGCCGGCAAAATCTGCCAGCGGACGATATGCCTGTGCGGCTGCCGGCGCCGAATATTGATAGCCGGCATGAGGAACAATCAGCATTTTCGGCATCTTTTCGTAACTGCCATCGGCAGCGTTCAAATAACGAACAACGTCATCGTTTAAATCTTGCGGAACTGCGGCATAGAACAAACCGGCAACCGCCGGGTGACGATATTTTTCCATCGGATCGGCCTTTTTGGCAAAGCGGGTAATCAACTCGCTGTTAGAAGAAATTTTTTCCTGAAAATAAAAATAATTGAGGATCACCAGCAGCACAATGCCGACGGCCAAAAGCGCCCGGCGCAGATAGTGGGGGTTATCACCGTTGTTTGGTTGCTTCATCCGGGCAGTCTCCGCAGTCTAGGCCGGCCAGTGACCGGTAAAATTGTTCAAAAGTATCAAAATAAACCACATCCGGGCTGTCGATTTTCTCAACTTCCGGACAGCCGCCGATAATCCTCACCGGCAAAGCGCCGACCGCTTCAGCGCACATATTGTCCAACACGCTGTCGCCGACAACCCATACGGTTTGAGCCGAAATGTCGTGCGGTTCCACCAGTCCAGCCAACGCCAGACGGGCATGATCGCCATAAGGTTTGTCATGAGCGGCCTCGTGCCCGCAGACAATACGGTCAAAAAAACCGGGATCAAACAAAAGCGGCAGTTCAAACTCCAGCAAACGGCGGTCTTTGTTGGTCATAATCGCGATCTTGACCTGCTTCTGCCGCAGCCACCGCAATGTTTCTCTGACACCGGGAAAAACTTTGATCATTCGCGCCACATTGGCTTTATATAACTCGGCGTAACGATTGTAAGCTTCTGCGGCAAAATCCCCGAAAACCAACGGAAAATTATCCATAAACGACAAGTTCTTATCTTGTTTATCGCGGGTGCTTTCCCAGTCCGGCAAGCCGTACTCCGGCATAATTTGATTGACCGCCCACAACCGCGGGGTACGGGTTTCGGCCAAAGTGCCGTCCCAATCAAACACTGCCGCTTTTAATTTGTCGGCGTCCAGTCTATCCATTTTTCCCTCCGTATTCTTATAAAGAAAATAAAACAATTTGGCAAAAATACAAGGGAAACAAACAATCAGGACGCAGTTTTTTTGTGCTTGTTCTTTTTTATCCGGCAGTTGTGTTTTGAAACAAATTGTTTTATAGTGTTTTCAAATATTTTACAAACAGGAACTTTTCATGAATAATCGCTACACTCCTTCATATTCTTATGCCGCTTCGCAAACAAACCAAGCGGCAAGATGGGCGGCTCATCTGCCTGATTTTATCTTTCTTGTCGGTTGGTGGTTCTTTTTTACCGAACTCGGCCATACCCTGATCATGGTGCTGACCAAGGGCTGTTATTGCGATTTTTCTCAACCCGAAGCGCCCTGCTCCGGCGTTTATATGCTTATGTTTGAAATTGCGCTGTCTTTGATCTTGACGGTACCGTTATTTGTTTATTTTTGCCGCGGAATATTTATCGAAAAAGTCGGTTTGGGCAAAAAACTGATCATTCTCCTTTGTTCGGCGGGAGCGGCCTTTCTCTTTCCCCGGCTGCTGCTGATGGTGGAAGAAGGCTTTTCTTCGCTTTTACCCAATATTGCCTCAATCGAATTCACACCTTGGGCCGATGCCGATATCGTTCGTTTTGTCCGCAGCCGTTACGGATAAACGAGACAACCGCTTATTGCAAAGTTATCCACAACCTTCACGAGATTTTATTGATTTTTTCGTCTGTTTGTGATATGTATTTTTCCATAATACGGTTATTAGGCCGTATTTAGAAAAAAGACGGTTGCAACCGTCTTTTTTTGTGCCCTTTTCTCCTTCAGAAAGGGGTTTTTGTGTTTCCGGTGTTCTTTCTCCTTGTACTCAACTCTGGCACCGGAAACTTTCTTGTTAACCGGCGCCGGAAAACCCGGCGCTTTTTTTATTTTAAAGGAATATAAAATGAGTAAATATGAAGATTACGAAGATGACCTCGGAACTTCGCTTTTAGGAATGTCGGGATTAAAACTGAATATGACCCCGCTGCCGAGAAAAAACATGACAACACGCGAAATTCTGGAACACAGACTCGCGAACTATGATGACGATATGGAACTAAAAACACCGTACTACGATCCGGAACTTGAATTTGACGGGCATGACTTGTATGTTAGAAGAAATGGCGTTGAATTCGATTCTTGGCCGGCAATGTCCGGTCAACCAGGCTATCAAAATCGAGCCAGCACATCGGTTTCCGATCATGGACCGACTCCGGAAGGTGTCTATTATGTAGATCCCAAAAACTTGCAGGAAAGAAAAGGAACAATTGCTGACATATTAAACGCTGTATCTCAAATTGGTAATATTGAACTTTCAAATACAAAAGAAGGATTAAGAAATATTTTGAAAAACTACAGATGGAAGGATAAACCAGAATCCTGGGGAAATTACCGTGTTCCGTTAGAAGCTGATGATGGCACCGACACCCATGGACGACACAGTATGTATATTCACGGCGGCGATGAGCTCGGCTCTGCCGGCTGTATTGACGTCGGTCCAAATATGGATC
>CABUAP010000026.1 GCA_902489675.1 uncultured Azospirillum sp.
TGGTTAGTTTTTTGTTGCAATTGCGGAACAAAGCGATTATAGTTTGCCAAAATTGGTTCTAATCTAACTGACAAAGGTGAAAAAAATGGCAAGAGTTACAGTCGAAGACTGCATTGATAAAATTCCTAACCGTTATGAGTTGCTGATGGTTGCGACCCAGCGCGCCAAAGATATTTCTTCGGGTTCGCAGATTATGGTTTCTCGCGATAATGACAAAAACCCGGTAATTGCCCTGCGGGAAATTGCCGAAGAAAAGGTAAATATCGAAGATTTGCAGAGATCTTTGGTTATGGGGCTGCAAAAATATGTTGAAGTTGAAGAGCCCGAAGAAGAAGAAATGGAAATTCTGGCCGCAGAAAAAGAGCTGGCCAGTTTGGATGAGCAGTTTTCCAATATGATGCTTGAAAATGAAATGGCGGACTCTATGCAGGTTCACGGTGTTGATGATGACGGCCTTGATCTTGATGCCGACGATGCTGCCGACGGTGATATTGATGTTGATCTCGACGGCGATGAAGACGACCTCGGCTTTGGCGACGGCGCCGAAATGGGCGACGACGGCATGGATGACTTTGACGAAGAATAGAAATAATGATGCGGGCCGATGTTAAGACAATATGAATTAGTCGATTTAGTAAAATCTTATGATCCTGATGCCGATGAGGATGCGCTCAACCGTGCTTATGTCTTTGCCATGAAAAAGCACGGGGCGCAGCTTCGGGCATCGGGCGACCCGTATTATTCTCATCCGGTCGAAGTGGCCGGTATTCTGACCAAGTTCAAGCTGGATTGCGCCTCGGTGATTGCCGGGCTTTTGCATGATACGGTAGAAGATACCGATACCACGGTCGAAGAAGTTCGCCAGTTGTTTGGCGATCAGGTGGCCTCTCTGGTGGACGGTTTGACTAAACTGGCGATGATTGAGCAGAAATCTACCTACACCAAACAGGCGGAAAATTTCCGTAAGCTGTTGTTGGCGATGTCGGAAGACATCCGGGTTTTGCTGATTAAACTGGCTGACCGGCTGCATAATATGCGGACACTGCATTTTCTGGCGCCGGAAAAACGAACCAGAATAGCCCGCGAAACGCTGGATATATATGCGCCGCTGGCCGAGCGCATCGGTATGCAGGAAGTTAAAAGCGAGTTGGAAGAACTGGCTTTTTGCGAAATCTATAAAGAAGCGCATGATTCGATCATTGCCCGTTTGAATTTTTTGCGTGAGCAGGGCAGCAACTTGGTGCCGAAGATTATTGAGGCGCTGAAAAAGGATATGGAAGACAACGGTGTCAAATGTCAGGTGACGGGGCGGGAAAAAACGCCTTATTCGATTTGGCGTAAGATGCAGCAGAAAAATGCTTCGTTTGAGCAGCTTTCCGATATTATGGCTTTTCGTATCTGTGTTGATGACATTGCCACCTGTTATCAGGCGTTGGGGATTATCCACAGCAAATATCATATGGTTCCCCGGCGATTTAAAGATTATATTTCTACCCCGAAACCCAACGGTTATCAGTCGATCCACACCGGGGTAATCGGTCCCGAAAATACCCGGATCGAGGTGCAGATCCGTACTTTTGAAATGCATGAAATCGCAGAAAAAGGGATTGCCGCCCACTGGGCTTATAAGCAGGGGCAGAAAGCGGAAGGCAAGAATTTCCGCTGGATCAGGGAATTGTTGGAGATTTTGGATCGGGCGTCCAACCCGGAGGAGTTTCTTGAGAACACCAAGCTGGAAATGTATAATGATCAGGTGTTCTGTTTTACGCCCAAAGGCGATTTGATCGGACTGCCGATCAATTCGACTCCTGTCGATTTTGCCTATGCCGTTCATTCGACAGTCGGCGATACTTGCGTGGGGGCTAAGATCAACGGTGAAATCCGTCCTTTGAGAACAGTGCTGCAAAACGGTGATCAGGTGGAAATTCTGACCTCAAAAGCGCAGCATCCGTCCACGGAATGGGAACGCTTTGTGGTTACCGGTAAAGCTAAAGCCGCTATCCGTCGTTATGTTCGTTCTTCCAAACGCGACCAGTTTATTGTCCTGGGGCAGGAAATCCTTGAAAAGATGTTTAAAAACGAGGGGTTGGAATTTTCGGAAAAAGGTCTTTTGGCCGTTATCTCCAATTTTGAAGCGGAATCGATTAATGATATTTATGCCAAAGTCGGCGAAGGACTGGTCAGCGGCTGGGATGTGATGAAAGCCGTTTATCCGGCTTATAAACAGTCTAAGCTGGAAAAAGTGGTTAAGGCGATCAAAGTTCCGACTTTCCGCAAAATCAAAAAGAAAAACACCGAGCCATTGAAAATTGAGGGGTTGATTCCCGGGATGGCGATGCATTTTGCCGGCTGCTGTCATCCGCTGCCGGGGGACAGAATTGTCGGGATTGTGACAACCGGCAAAGGGGTGGCCGTTCATCGCGCCGATTGCAAAGCGCTGGAACGTTTTTCGTCCGAACCCGAACGCTGGCTGGATATTACCTGGGGCGAGGGAGCCGAGAACCAGAGCCATACCGGAAGGCTGAAACTGATGCTTAGCAACGAACCGGGAAGTTTGGGCGAAATTTCCAATATCATGGCACGCAACAATGCCAATATTTCTAACTTGAATATTGTCTACCGCACGATCAGCTATTTTGAAATTATGGTTGACGTGGACGTTAAAAATCTGGACCATCTGAACTCAATTATTGCCGATTTGAAATCTTCCAAAGCTGTCAGCTATGTTGCCAGATCGGCCTGAGCAAGGGAGAAACGATTTGTTCATATCCAATAAGCGCCGGGATGTGCTTTCTGCGGAAAGAAAACGCCGGTCGGGACTGAAACGTTACGGAAACTACATTTTGGCGCGCTTGAGCCGCCTTGGCGGCACGCCTTATTCGATTGCGGCAGGAGTGGCCTGCGGGGTGGCGGTTTCGTTCACGCCGTTTGTCGGTTTTCATTTTGTTTTGGCGGCGGCAACGGCTTGGATTATCCGTGCCAATGTTTTGGCGGGTGCGCTCGGTACCGCGGCCGGCAACCCGTGGACATTTCCTTTTATCTGGATTTCCGTGCTTTATACCGGGCGCTTTATACTGGGGGAACACGGGCGTGATGATGTTGAATTTGCCAAAGTATTTTCGGGGGCGATGCACGCGCTGATCACGTTGGATTTTTCTTCCTTCGGGCGGGACGTGTGGCCGATTGTATGGCCGATGATGGTCGGATGTATTCCGTTTTATATTGCGGCTTGGGGTATTACCTATTATGTCGTGAAAAAGTCTTTGGAAAAAATCGGCCGATTTAAGAATCTTAAAAATAAGGTAAACAAAGTGTAATGATTATCGGACTGGGAAGCGATATCTGCAATATTGCAAGGATTGAAAAGGCATATGCCGATTTTGGGGAGCGGTTTGTCAAACGCTGTTACGGGGCGGAAGAACAGCGGGAATTAAACGAAATCCGCGGGGATCGGGAACGTTTTACGGCCTCTCTGGCCAAGCGTTTTGCCGCCAAAGAAGGATTTGTCAAAGCGCTCGGTACCGGTTTTGCCCACGGCATTTCCTGGGCGGAGATTGAGGTGGTTCATCAGCCGGGCGGCCGGCCGGTTTTCAAAATTTGCGGACAGGCGGAAGCGGTTTTGAAGAAAATTATCCCCGCATCGCGTTTGTGGCTGAGTTTGAGCGACGACTATCCTTTGGCTCAAGCTGTAGTTATTATCGAAAGTTGTTAGCTTTTTGTTGCCAAAATAAAAATAACGGTTAGTATGGCAGAAAAACTGCCGGGAGAAGGAGCAAAATGGAAAAAGAAGAAAATATGTCAGAAACAATCAAAACAATCATCTATGCGATTGTGATCGCGGTTTTGATCAGGAGTTTTTTGTTTGAGCCGTTTAAGATACCTTCCGGTTCCATGTACCCGAACCTTTATGTCGGCGATTTTTTATTTGTTTCAAAATATACATACGGTTATTCTCGTCACTCATTTCCGTTCAGTTTGCCGGCGTTTGACGGCCGCATTTGGAGCAGCGAACCCAAGCAGGGGGATGTGGTGGTATTCAAGTTTCCGAAAGACAACCGTACCGATTTTATTAAACGGATTATCGGTATGCCCGGTGATAAAATCAAGCTGGAAAACGGCCGCCTGTATGTTAACGGTAAGATGCTGGAACGGGTTGAAGGCGAAAATTTTGTGCTGCGCAATCCGTTTGGTCATGCCGAACGCTATCATCAATATACGGAAACGCTGCCTAACGGGGTCAAACACAGTATTTTGGAGATTTCCGACGAAGAAAAGGAAGATAATTTTGCCGAGGTAACGGTGCCGGAAGGCAATTTGTTTGTCATGGGGGATAACCGCGACCGTTCCGATGACAGCCGGGTCAGCGTCGGTTTTGTGCCGATGGAAAATTTGGTCGGCAAGGCGCGTTTTCTGTTCTTTTC
This sequence comes from uncultured Azospirillum sp., assembly GCA_902489675.1. Lineage (GTDB taxonomy): Bacteria > Pseudomonadota > Alphaproteobacteria > RF32 > CAG-239 > JAFUYI01. The sequence continues at coordinate 4,422 of CABUAP010000026.1, forward strand.
TTATGATCCTAACGAAGGCGCCTGGTATAAGCCGTGGACTTGGGCCAAGAAAATCAGATGGAGCCGTCTGTTTACCAAAATCAAATGATCTTATATGTAAAAGATGCGCAATCTTGACGGAGGACAGTTATGAAAGAACCGGAACTAAATCTGGATTATCACTTTAATGATCGGCATTTGCTGCATCAGGCGCTGACGCATACCAGCAAAACGGGGAATTTGTCGGAAAATTATGAACGGTTGGAGTTTCTCGGTGATCGTGTTCTGGGGGTAGCTGTTGCGGAGATGATTTATAAATGTTTCCCGCACGAACCGGAGGGAAATCTGTCGCAGCGTTTTATGGCGCTGGTATGCAAAGAAACCGTGGCGGAAATGGCGCTTAGATTGGGGCTGGATCGTTATATTATGGCCGAGAGCATTGATGTTCGCCATAATGATAATGTTTTGTGTGATGTTTGCGAGGCCGTGATCGGCGCCATGTATCTTGACGGCGGCTGCCAGACGGCAATAAATTTTGTGCAGAAGCATTGGGAACCGTTGGTCGATACTCATACTCGGCCGCCCAAAGATGCCAAGACTCTTTTGCAGGAAGCCGCGCATGAAAAGAACCTGCCGGCACCGCGTTATGTAGAAATCAGCCGCGAAGGCGCGGAACATAATCCGGTTTTTCATATGCAGGTGGAAATTGACGGCGTGGAAGCGCAGGCAGGAAGCGGCCGCAATAAAAAAGCGGCAGAGCAAAACGCCGCCGAAAAAATGCTGGCGGTTTTGGGAGTGAAACATGGAAGCAAATAATTTAAAACCGACCCGTTGCGGGTTTGTCAGCCTGATTGGGGCGCCCAATGCGGGAAAATCAACTATTACCAATGATTTTGTGGGGTCTAAAGTATCAATTGTTTCGCCCAAAGCGCAGACAACGCGGACTTTGGTGAAAGGAATCGGTATTTATGACAACACTCAGATTATCTTTTTAGATACGCCGGGTATTTTTAAGCCTAAACGGCGTTTTGACCGCTCGATGGTCGCTTCGGCCTGGAGTGGGGCGTCGGATGGCGATATCTTGGTGTTGGTGGTGGATGCCAAACGCGGCTTTGACGAAGAAACAAGAGCGATTGTAGATGAGCTGAACAAGCAGTCGTGGGAAGCAGTGCTGCTGTTAAACAAAATCGATCTAATCTCAAAAGACAAGCTGCTGCCGTTGGCGGCGGAGCTTAATGCCGGCGGCCGGTTTTCGGAAACATTTATGGTTTCGGCCGTTACCAAAGAAGGGCTGAACGATTTTTACCGATATCTGGCGGATCGGCTGCCGGAATCGCCTTGGTATTATCCCGAAGATCATATGTCCGACCTGCCGCTGAGATTGCTGGCCGCAGAAGTTGTCCGCGAAAAATTGTTTTTGTACTTGCAGGAAGAACTGCCTTATTCTTTGACGGTGGAACCGGAATTGTGGGAACGTCGGCCGGATAATTCGGTGAGAGCGGAGATGACAATTTATGTCGAGCGGGAAGGGCAGAAGAAAATTATTGTCGGCCGGGGCGGTGAAATGATCAAGAAAATAGGGCAGACGGCGCGTCTTGAGCTGGAAGAATTGCTCGAAGATCGTATACATTTGTTTTTGTTTGTTAAAGTTCGCGAAAATTGGAGCGAAGATCCGGCGCGTTATCAGGATTGGGGCTTGCTTTACAATGTTTAGCCGCCGGCGGTCGGAATAATTAAATTTTGTCATAGTATAAATGATATTATTAGCTTGAGTATTTGTTTATAATCTTATATCAATTCTCTATATTGAAAAACTAAAAGCTTGATACGGACTACGGAATCGGAAATGAAAGAAACCGGTATTTGGGAGAAATTTTTTTCGGTAAAAATTTCTCCTTTAAGAACTCATAAAATAATCCGCATATGCGGATTAAAATTGAAATTTCGCTGTGATGGCAACCGAAAGGCGTTGGAGAAACTGCGTGCCACGATCAGAGATAACAGTGTCTTGATTGTTGAAACCAATAATTGCCACTATGAAGTGATTCCGGGATATGCCAAATATTTCAGCGAACTGGGATATAATGTCGATGTGGCAGTTTATGATGGCGGTCAGCTTGATTTTTTGTGTGAAGCCGTGCCGACGGTGCGGGTCTTTACACTTGGCGAAAAAGATATGAAGCGGTTGCTTGCCGCCGAACCGATCAACGGATATCATTATGTTTTGTTCAGTTCTGCCATTAAATATATCGACGGGGTGGAAGCTAATTCGCCGGAAATGCCGTTTGTGACAAGCTATTACCAGAACATAGCCATTGCCAAAGACAAGATGATTTTTGTGCAGCACCATATGGAAAGAGAAGGAATAAGCCGCAATCAAATCGCACTGGCCGATTTGCATAACAGCTATTCCGATAATTTTTATATGGTTAATCCGCATTATTTCGGCAACATAAAAATTACGCCGAAAAACAGGGATGTGACTAATTTTATTGTGGTCGGTGGTATCTCTCCCCGGCGCAAAAACTATGAACTGCTGCTTTCGACCGTGCGCCGGTTGGCCAAAGAAGGGAAAAAGTTTAAGGTTACGGTTGTCGGCGCGGGAGATAAACTCGCTCTTGACAGTGATATTGCGCCTTATTTTGATATATTGGGACGTCTGTCTTATCCGGATATGTTCCGCGCAATGGAAGCCGCCGATTTCTTTTTGTGCCTGCTTGATCCCGAAAATCCTGCTCATAATCGTTATATCTCGAATGGCACCAGCGGCAGCTTTCAGCTGATTTACGGTTTTGTTAAACCTTGCCTGATTCAGAAAAAATTTGCCGATGCCTATGCTTTTGATGAAAGTAACGCTCTGATTTATGGAACGAATGATGAACTGCTTGATGCAATGGCTTGTGCAGTTGATATGACAGCCGCAGATTATGAGCAGTTGCAGTCCGGTTTGCAGAAAAAAGCAGAGGATATCAGAAACAGATCGCTGGAAAACCTGAAAAAAGTTTTGCAGTCAATAAAGAGATGATAAATTTTTGGTATAGGACTGATCATGGAATATACAAAGGTTTTAAAAAAGTTGTTTTCGGTAAAAAATTCCGCAAACAAAAAGCATAAGATTATTACTTTTCTGGGAATAAAGTTCAAAGTTCCTTTTCGCTACAAAGATAAAAAAGTGAGGAAACTTTTTTCTAAAATCCGTAAAAACAGTGTTCTGATCGTGGAAGCCAATTGGTGTCATTTTGAGGTTGTGCCCGGTTATGTAAAATATTTTCGGGAATTGGGGTATAATGTTGATCTTATTATTCATCAAAAAAGTGTTTGTGATTTGTTTCAGGAAATCTTTCCCGATGTGCAGATTTACAACTTTGATCTTGATCGTATGCGGGAGGTTTTTGCCAGTACGCGTATAAAAAAGTATGAGTATTTATTTTTTACTTCTGCGGTTAAATATGTGGAAGGGATTCATGCCAATTCACCGGATTCTCCGTTAGTAAGTGATTTTTTTCCCAAAATCGCAATGGATAAAAATCGCCGGATATATGTTCAGCACCATATGGAAAGAAACTGTGAGAACAAGAATCAGATTGCTTTGGCAGATTTGCACAATCCGTGTTCCGAAAAGTTTTATATTGTCAATCCCCATTATTTCGGAAACGTTGCCATTACGCCTAAGAGCGATGATGTTACGCGATTTATTGTCGTCGGCGCTATGTTTGCCTGGCGAAAAAATTATGATCTTTTGATTGAAGCCGTGAGAACACTCAGCAAGAAAACAGATCGGTTTAAGGTGATTTTGGTCGGTGGCGGCAATCCGCCGGAAATCGATGAAGATATTGCCGGTTTTTTTGATATCCGCGGCCGTTTGTCTTATCCCGATATGTTTCGCGCCATGGAAGAAGCTGATTTCTTTTTATGTTTGCTTGATCCGGATAATGCGGACCATGAGCGTTATATTCAAACCGGAACCAGCGGCAGTTTTCAATTGATTTACGGTTTTGCCAAACCTTGCTTGTTGCATAAATATTTTGCCGATGTTTATGAATTTAACAATGAAAATGCTTTAGTTTATGAGAAAAACAACGAACTGGCTTCTTTTATGGCTAAAGCGGTAAATATGAGTGCGGCCGAATATCGGCTTTTGCAGCAAGGTGTGGAAGAAAAAGCAGCCGCTGTCAGAAAAATGTCTTTAACCAATCTTCAAAATTTGCTGCAACAAAGCAGAAAATAGGAGAATCTTATGAATCAAACATTGCCGAAAGTTTCTTTAATTTCCCCGTGTTTTAACGGTGAAAGCTATTTGCCTCATTTTTTGAGCAGTTTGTGTGCTCAGACTTATAAAAATGTGGAATTTATTTTTGTAAATGACGGTTCGACGGATAAAACGGAAGAGGTTTTTAATTCTTATAAGCCTAAGCTGGAAGAAAACGGATGGACGGTCATTTATATCAGGCAGGATAATGCGGGGCAGGCGGCCGCCATTAATCAAGGTTTGAAAATATTTAGCGGTGATTATCTGATTTGCCCGGATTCTGATGATATTTTGTATCCGGAGCATATTGCGGAAAAAGTTGCCTATATGGAAGAACATCCGGCGTTTGGCATGGCTTATTGCAATGTGGATTATGTTAATGAAAATGATTTAGACGATGTGCTTTATACCCGCAGCGTTTTGGGTTCTGTGCGTAACAAGCAGGTGTTTGGCGATATTATTGCCGATAAAAATGTGCTGTGGGAACCGATCGGCAACATTATGAGAACTTCTGTTTTTCTGGAGGTTAATCCCGAACGGCGAATTTTTGAAGGACGGGGCGGGCAAAACTGCCAGTTGCAAATGCCGATGGTGCATAAGCATCCCTATGGCTGCATTGCCAAATCTTTGTGCAAATATGTGGTTCGAAATAATTCTCACTGCCGAACCGAAGCGAAAGATTTTAAAAGAAGAACCAATGATTTGAAAGAAATCTGGATTAATACGATTCAGGGATTAAAAACAGCCGATGAGAAAGAAAAGCAAAAGCTTATCAAAAAAGTTGAGCGACGTATGAAGCGTCGGTTGCGGGAGCATTTCTGGGGGCGTTTTCTGCCGATGGGCAAAGATGTGAAAACGATCAGGCTGTTTAATTTGATCCCGATTTTGAAAATCAAAAAGGGAAAGTATTATCTGTTTGGCATCTTTTTATTAATTTCGGTCAGATAGAGTGATGGCGGAGACTGGTATGAAAATTTGTGATAACTGCACCGGCTGCGGAGCTTGTTTTAACATTTGTCCGCATAAGGCTATTGTGATGAAAGCCAATGCAGAAGGTTTTTTGTATCCGGAAGTTGATGAAAACCTCTGTGTTCATTGTGACCTTTGTCGGAAGGTATGTCCTGTCAATCATCCTGATTATGAGGCTGCCTTGGAACCGGAATGCTATGCGGCAATGGCAAGCGACGAGTTGCGGCGCGGCAGTTCTTCCGGCGCGGTTTTTCCGCTTTTGGCGCAATATGTTCTGCAAAACGACGGATATGTGTGCGGCGCGGCTTTTACGGAAGATATGAGAGCGGTTGAACATATTTTGATTGCAAATGACAGAGAATTACAGAAACTGAAAAGTTCAAAATATCTGCAAAGCAACACCGGTAAATGCTATACGGAAATAAAGAAATTGCTGACAGCGGGAAAAATGGTTTTGTTTACCGGTACCCCGTGTCAGGTCGCCGGTCTGAAAGGGTATCTGCAAAAAAGATATGATAATTTATTTTGTGTGGATATCATCTGTCACGGTGTGCCCAGTCCCAAAGTTTTTCAAAAATATCAGGATGAATTGGGATTGGACGGAAAGGTAATTTCTGTCAATTTTCGCGATAAAATTAACGGCTGGAGCCCCTATCTTACTACTACTACTACTACTACTACTTACTCTTGCCCAGCTGAAAACGATGTTTTTATGAAACTCTTTTTGTCTAATTTGTGTTTGAGAGAGAGTTGCGGCAGCTGTCCTTTTAACAAAATGCCGCGGCAGGGGGATTTGACAATCGGCGATTTTTGGCGGATTGATCATTGCAATCCGGCATATAACGACAAAAAAGGAACCAGTGCGGTTTTGGTAAATACCGCACAAGGGAAAAAACTGCTGAACCAGATTGCCGCAAATTTTAAGTTGTTGAAAAAAGTAAAGCTGCAATATGCGTTGGACGGCAATAAAACATTGTACACTTCGTCACCGATTCATAAAGGCCGTGACATCTTTTTCAAAAATCTGGATCAGATGAGTTTGAAGGAAAATTTGGTCAGATGCCGGCAGGATCGGGTAGATATCGCAATTTTGAATTTTTGGTGGTCGTTGAATTATGGGGCGATTTTGACGGCTTATGCTTTGCAGCAGACATTGAAAGACTGGGGATATACCAGCCGTTTAGTCAATTATGTTCACGGTTGGTGCCGAAAACATTATAATAACAGTTTTTCCGACAAATTTGCCGAGCGTTATCTGAAACTGACCAAGCCCTTTGAAAATGTTGCCGATTTGGCGCAGCTTAACCAGATGGCGGACAGTTTCGTTGTCGGTTCGGATCAGGTTTTTCGTTTGAAATACAACACCGGGCATGATTTTTACTATTATCTGCCGTTTGCTGCTTTTGATAAGAAAAAAATTGCCTGCTCGGCCAGTTTCGGTTTGAGTGAATTGGAAGGCAGTGCCGGAGATAAGTTGATGGCAAAATATTATTTGTCTGCTTTTGATGATATTTCGGTTCGGGAAACGGCCGGTGTCAGTTTATGCCGAGAAGAGCTGGGGTGTGAGGCGGTTCAAATTATGGATCCGGTTTTCTGGTTTGAGCAGGATCGTTGGAATGAATTGATCGATAATGCAGAAGATAAAGAAAATGTCGATTTCGGTCTGAGTTATGTGTTGGACAGTGAAAAGGAAACACTTGATATTGTTGAAGTTGTGCATAAAAAGTTTGGCGCTGTCAAAGTTGTTGATATGGGCAATGCACAAAAAGATAAAGATATCCGTTTGTCGCCGGAACAATGGCTGTATAATATTAAAAACTGCCGTTATCTGATCACAGATTCTTTCCACGGTGTTTGTTTTGCCATTATTTTTAACAAGCCTTTTGTTTGCGTGGCCAACAGAGAGCGCGGCGCCAGCCGTTTCGAAAGTTTGTTTAATCAGCTGGATCTGGCTTCTCGCTTATTGTTTAATGATGAGAATCTTGCTGAAAGAGCAGATGTTTTTGCGGCTTTTGATTATGAGAAAATTAATCAAAAATTGGCGGCAGAAGTTGTTCGTTCACGCAATTGGCTGAACGAAGCATTGAAAGCACCGAAAAAGCAACAAAGTGCCGAACGAGAGATGATGGGATATCTGATGCAGCAGCTAAGTGTCTGCCGCAGTCGGCAACGCGTTCAGGAAGAACGAATGAACGAAATGGGGCGAGTTGTGCTGAAGTCCGGCGGGCTGAAGGCATATAAGAGGAAATATTTGCGTTATAAACTGCTGGCTGCTCTGACTTTTGGTAAAATGAGGAAAAAGTATAAAACCAAGAAAAAGGACTGCAAGCAGAAGATCCGAGAATTAAAGAAATTGTTGCGGGGAGAAAGCTGATTGATTGGTAACAGTTTTTGATGTTGTTGCG
>CABUAP010000027.1 GCA_902489675.1 uncultured Azospirillum sp.
GGATATTAAGTTCAATACCGGAAATGTTTCTGCCAAAAATTGGCCTAAACTCAGACAAGCGATTGCCGATAAAAATCTTTTTGGCAAGGAAGGAATCCTAAATAATATTCATAGGAAAGATGTTGGTAAAGACCGTAATTTTTGGGCTGAACAACAAATCCGAAATATCAAGTCTTGGTAACCAATTATGGGGCAGTTCTTACTGCCTCATATCTTTCATTGAATCCGTGCAACCTCCTCCCATTTTAGTCTAAGGGAGCTTAGCATGGTCACCCTCAAATGGAACTGTAACGAAAAGACACCTTTAGGTGCCTTTTCTATAGAACCCCAATTTGCTGGGGGATATGTATTGAGAACAAGCTTGCCTAGACAATCATTGCCGTAAATTCAGCCTCGGAAACAACCTTGTCATCAACCATGGTTTTGCCTTTGAAAACAAACACATTGCGACGAGCCTGAACTTTTTCGACGTGCATTCTCAACTGATCGCCCGGCTTAACCGGTTTGCGGAATTTTACACCGTCAATTGACATAAACAAAACACTGATTTTCTTGTCGCCGACACTCTCCCCCGAAGCAGCAACCACTAAAGCACCGGCGGTCTGCGCCATAGCTTCGATCTGCAAAACGCCAGGCATAACCGGATTGCCTGGGAAATGCCCCTGAAAGAACTCTTCATTCATGGTTACATTTTTAATGCCGATACCTTTTTCACCGGGAACTTCAACTTCCAGTCTGTCCACCAGCAAAAAGGGATAGCGATGCGGCAAAAAGTTCATGATATCTTCAATGTTATAAATTTTATTTTCGGACATATCTTCCTTCCTTAGTTATTGATCTGTTTATTTCTTTGAATTTTTCTGTAAAAAAGCAGCCTGACGCATAAAGTCCTTAAACGGAACCGCCGGCGTTCCCATCACAACGGCACCGGGTTCGATATCCCGCATAATGCCGGACTGGGCGGCAATCTGAGCGCCGCTGCCGATATTCAGATGATCGGCAAAACCGCTCTGGCCGCCGCATACAACATAATCGCCAAAATTGCAGCTGCCGGCAATACCGGTCATGGAAACCAGAATGCAGCCGCGGCCGATTTTGTCATTATGCGCAATTTGCACTAAATTATCAACCCGGGTACCGTCACCGATAACCGTGTCATCCATCGCGCCGCGGTCAACGCAGGAACAGGCGCCGACCTCAACATCATTGCCGATAATAACCCGGCCGAGCTGAGGGATGCGTTTATGCACACCGTTTATGGTTTGGAAGCCGAAGCCGTCCTGACCAATGCGGGCACCGTTATAGATATAGCAGTTGCTGCCCATAACGGTATAAGCAATACAGGCATGAGCACCGATCCGGCAGTTTGCACCGATCCGGCAGCCCTCACCGATCACCGCAAACGGTTCAATCACCGTGCCGGCACCGATTTCGGCATTGGCACCGATCACAACATAATCGGCAATTGCACAGCCCTCACCGATTTTGGCCGTTGGGTCAATTCGCGCCGTTTCGGCAATACCCGCTGCCGGACGCTTTTCCGCGTACATGGCTTCGTTTAAGACCAGAAAGGCCTGTTTGGGGTTATCGCAGACAAGCACGGCAACCTTTTCGGCTACAAACGGCGCCAATTCCGCCGTCGTAACACAGGCCGAAGCTTTGATTCCGGCACCCGCTGCTTTTTTCTTACGATCGTAAAAGAAGCAGATTTCCCCTTCTCCGGCCTTATCCATGGTATTTATATCTTGGATTTTCTCATCGCCGCGCGCAGGATCTTGCAAAGAAGCACCGCAGATTTCGGCAATTTGAGTCAAATTAAAGTCGGCTTTTTTAATGAAAAAATTTGTATCTATCATGTTCTTCTCCTTATCAATCGGAACTATAAGCTGGTACCGAAATTCAATCTGAAGACTTCTGTTTCGTCATAATCTTCTTTAACAACCGGGAAACCGAAGTCGATATCAATTTTGCCCATCGGCGACATCCAGCTGAAACCGAAACCGACTGAAACACGCGGTTTGTCAGAATATTCAACAATTTTATAGCTGACATCATCCGGTTTGCCGAGCATACCGACATCAACAAAAGTACGGCCTTTGATGCCCACTTCGTCCAGACCGATCGGGAACATGACCTCGGCGCCGGAATAGATCATCCAGTTACCGCCAAGTGCGTCCTGAGTATATTTATCTCGGGCACCGATACCGGCGCTGTCAAAACCGCGCATGGTCGAACCACCGAGGAAATAGCGCTGTGACAGACGAACATTTTCATCACCGTAACCGGTAATATAACCGCCGTTGGCAAATAATTTTAAGGTATAGTAGTCAAAAAAGGTACTGTACCAATAGGCTTTGGCATCAAACTTCAGGTATTTCTCATCCCCGCCGGCACCGGCCACATCATTGCCGAACGACAGGAAATAGCCTTCTTTCGGATCAATTGCATTATCGCGCTTGTCGTAATACAAAGTCTGTCCAAAACTTGAACCGACATATTTGCCTTCTTCTTCCTGAATATAAATGGAAGCGCTGCGGCTGACATTTTTAATTTCGTCCTGACGCAGGGTATAGCGAACGCTCTGATAAAAATCGTCCGTATATTTCCACCCTAAACGCAAACGGCCGCCCATGGTATCTTCATCATAAGACGCTTCATCCTGATAATCGCTTTCGCTCTTAAACAGATCAATACCGGCCGACAACGGACGATTGAGGAAATAGGGTTCGGTAAAGTTGATATTATAGTCCTGAACGCGCTCGGAAATACCAAGATCAAAACCAAGCTGCTGTCCTTTGCCCATAAAGTTGTTTTCGGTTACGCCGGTTCGCACCAGAGCGCCGTTTACGGTCGAATACCCGATACCGACATTGAAATAACCGGTCGATTTTTCTGTCACATTGACATTGATATCGGCCTTGTTGTCATCGTTTGTCGGCTGAGTTTCGATATCAACTTTGCTAAAATAGTTCAGATTTTCGATATTGCGGCGGGAGGCACGGATTTTTGCTGCATTGAAGGCATCGCCTTCATTAATGCGGAACTCGCGGCGAATCACTTCGTCATAGGTACGGTTGTTGCCGGTGATGTTAATGCGGTTAATAAACACGCGCGCTCCTTCCTTAATCAGGAAGTTAACCGTCATCTCTCCGGTTTCCATATTTTTGTTCAATTCCGGTTCCACCTCAACAAAAGCAAACCCGCGTTTTCCCAATTCTTCGGTCAGGGCATAAACGCTTTTTTCGACTTTTGCCGCATTGTACCAATCACCGGCTTCAATATCCAAATCATCGGCCAAGCCCTCGGTATTGATATCAGGCATTTCCGAAATAATATTGATTTTTTTGATTTTGTAACGTACGCCTTCTTCCAAAACCGTTGTAATTACAAAAGACTGGCTGTCGGGACTGAGTTCTGCCACCGAGGAAACGACGCGGAAGTCGGCATAACCGCGATTATTGTAGAATCGACGCAGCAATTCTTTGTCATAATTGCTTTTTTCGGGATCATAGTTTTCCGAAGAAGAGAAAATCCGCCACCATCTGGTTTCTTTGCTCAAGATTTCTCCCTGCAGGTCGCTGTCGCTGTAATGTTTATTACCGATAAAATTGATTTTGGTAATTTTGGCCAACGGTCCTTCGTCAATTTCATAAATCAGATCAACGCGGTTCTGATCGCGGTTGATCACTTTCGGCTCTACCGCCGCGGCATAACGCCCTACCCGCTTATAGATATTGAGAATGCGCTGCACGTCTTCCTGCACTTTGGCGGTTGTATAAATGGAACGGGGGCCGAGTTGAACCTCGCCTTCCAGCATTTTGTCGTCCACTTTGTCGTTGCCGTCAAAAAAACGCTTGTTAATGATCGGGTTTTCATCAACCTTAATGGTCAAAACATCGCCTTTGACATCAAACGCAACATCGGAGAAAAGACCGGTGGTATAAAGCTTTTTGAAAGCGCTGTTCAGCGTTTCGGAGCTCACATCGTCCCCGGGATTTACATTGACATAAGAGAGAACGGTTTCCCGCTCAACCCGCTGCAGTCCGTCAACTTTGATCTGTCTGACCACCGCGGCGTCGGCCGTGCCGGCCGCCATCAGGCAGGATAGTATGGTAACCAGTTGTTTATTTTTCATTTATACTGCATCCTTTATAAAAAATACTTTTAAGCAAAAAAGCGGTGGAACAGATGGACAAAGTCGTTCCAAGTCGCAAAAATCATCAATGCCACAATGAGCGCAAAACCGGCTTTAAACAGATTTTCTTTCACTTTGGCATTTATCTCGCGGCGGCTGACAATCTCTACCAAGTAGATCACAACATGGCCGCCGTCCAAAACCGGAATCGGGAACAAGTTGATCAGTCCGAGGTTGATTGATAAAAGCGCCATAAACGCAATAAAGTCAAGCATTCCGTTCTTTTTGGAAATATCGCCGGACATCTCCGCAATTCGCAAAATTCCGCCCAAATCTTCGCTGCCGCGTTTGCCGGTAATCATCTGCCCGACCCCGCGCAGCGTACCTTCGGTAATCCGCCATGTTTCGCCGCAGGCTTCCAAAAAAGCGGCCGGCAGCGACATTTTCTCGTGGTCAAGCTCCATCGTGTTCATTGATTTGATACCGAGCATCGGCCGTTTGGCGGTTTGACCATTGGCCTCAATCTCCATCATTTCTAACGGAACACTCAGTTCCAGCAATTGACCGGCGCGTTCAAGCTTAACTTCGGCAACGCCGCTCACGGTCAGGGAAATTTCGGTCGTAATATCGCCAAAATTCTCAACCTCGTGGCCGTTAACGGAAAGAATCCGGTCTTCTTTGACTATACCGGCCTTATCGGCGGCACCGCCGGCAACCACATCGCCGACAATCGGCGGAAAGCTGAATTTGCCGAGGAAAGCAAACATCAGGGTAAAAACAATGATTGCAAACAGATAGTTAAAGCCCGGACCGCCCAACACAATCGCCAGCTTTTTCCAAGGGTTCTGGAACGGAAAAGCCTTCTTCTTTTCCTCTTCGCTCAGCGCCTGAACCTCTTCATCGCTGCCGGCCGAAGCGGCATCGGCATCCCCCAGAAACTGACAATATCCACCCAGCGGAATTGCGCAGATTTTCCATTTGGTATTATGTTTGTCGGTAAAACCCCATAACTGTTTGCCGAAACCGATCGAAAAATCGGTGACCTGAACCCCGCAAAGCCGCGCGATCAGGAAATGCCCAAATTCGTGAACAAAGACCAAAATCCCCAATAAAACAATAAAGGGAACTATGTAATAAACACCGTTAACTAACCATTCCATAATTTACATACCTTTGCTTAAATACCAAACCAATAAGCCAAAATCAGATAGACAAACGGAGCCGTGAAAATCATTCCGTCAACACGGTCAAAAACACCGCCGTGACCGGGGATGAGCGAACTCGAATCTTTTACCCCCAGATAACGTTTAATGGCAGATTCCACCAGATCGCCGATCTGTTCCAAAACTGCCAGCAGCGCGCCGGCAACTGCCAGACGCCAATCGTTAAACCCGAAGAAATAGAGATATCCCCAGCAGCAGAGCGCAGCCAAGGCCATTCCGCCAAACAAACCCGACCAAGTTTTGTTCGGGCTGATTTTCGGCGCCAGTTTCGGCCCTTTGACACTTTTGCCGACAATATAACCGCCGATATCGGTCGCCCAGATGATCAACACAAAGCACAAAATGTGAAAAGCGGTGATATAGTAAATCCACATCAAAGAGCCGATGCCGATACCGATATAAGGCACACCCAGCGTCAGCAGACGGCGATACTCTTCGTCTTTGGCCTTATACCAGACCAACAGAGTTGAAAACAACAGCATAATGCAGATCCCGAGCCAAGAATTGAGCATCAGCGCCACCGCCATTGAGGCGGTATAAATCACGGCATAAACCGCCGGTTTTTTATTGGCGACCATCGTACTCCATTCCCACGAAAGCAGCGCGCCGACCAAAAGCAGCATCAGCACCACATACGGGTAACCGAAATAAAGACCGGCAATCACCAGCGGCGCCATGATCAGAGCCGTGACCGTTCTTAACAAAATGTTGGACTTAGTTTTTACCATATCTTCTCTCCCGAGCATTAAAGTTGGCAATAATTTTTTCCAGTTCCGCCCGATTAAAATCCGGCCACAGAACTTCGCTGAAATAGAACTCCGCATACGCCAGCTGCCACAAAAGATAATTGCTGACCCGTTGCTCTCCGCTGGTGCGCACCACCATATCCGGATCGGGAATATCTTTTGTATAAAGCAAATTGGAGAACAGGCGTTCGTCAATATCCTCCAACTTAATTTCGTCGGCACGAACCAGCTTGGCCGTCCGGCGCACCGCATTTAGAATTTCCTGCCGAGAACCATAGCTGACGGCCAGGCACAAAGTGAGACCGCTGTTGGCCGCCGTCTGATTTTCAATCCGCAGCATACTGTCGGCGATGTCTTTGTCGAGCATACCGCGCTCGCCGATAAAAATAATACGGACATTGTTTTTCTGGATTTCCTGCAGGTCATTTTTCAGATATTCGCGCAGCAACCCCATCAAAGTGGCCACCTCATCGGGGTCACGCTGCCAATTTTCAGTCGAAAAAGCATAAAGCGTCAAGTATTTGACGCCGAGTTCATTGGCATCGCGGCAGATTTGCTCCAAAACTTCTGCGCCTTTACGATGACCGGCTGCTGCCGGGAGGCCTCTTTTGCGAGCCCAGCGGCGGTTGCCGTCCATAATAATGGCCAAATGTTTCAGTTTGTTAGTTTGATCGTTATTCAACTCAGACTCCAGCCTATACCTGCATGATATCTTTTTCTTTTTGTGCCAAAGCTTCGTCTATTTTTTTGACAAACTCATCGGTGAACTTCTGAATTTCATCACTGAAGCGTTTTTCTTCGTCTTCGGAAATTTCGTTGTCTTTTTTCAGCTTTTTAATGCCGTCAAGCGCATCGCGGCGGATGTTGCGAACCGCGACTTTACCCTGCTCGGCATACTTTCCGGCAATTTTAACCAGTTCTTTGCGGCGTTCTTCCGACAACGGCGGAATCGGTATCCGAATCAGCTGTCCGTCGGAAGCCGGATTGAGCCCCAGATCGGACTCCATAATCGCTTTTTCCACCGCTTTGGCCATACCTCTGTCCCAGACGCTGACGGAAAGGCAGCGCGGATCGGGAACACTGATAGTACCGACTTGAGAAATCGGGGTCATTGAGCCATAGGCGTCAACCATAATGCCGTCCAGCAGGCTGGCATGAGCGCGGCCGGCACGCAGGCTGCCAAAGTCGGCGCGCAGCGTTTCCAATGTTTTTTCCATTCTGGTTTTGGTATTTTCTTTTATTTGGCTGTAATCTGACATCTTATACCTCTTGATTATTTAATGATTGTAAATTCGCCCTGCCCGGTCACGGCGTTCAGAAGAGCATTTTCTCCCTTTTGCGCAAACACAACGATCGGGATGCGGTTGTCTTTGGCCAGGGACACGGCCGTTAAATCCATTACTTTCAGCCCCTTGGCAATAACTTCGTCATAGCTTATTTCGTTATATTTGACCGCATCGGCATTTTGTTTGGGATCGGCATCATAAACGCCGTCCACCTGAGTGGCTTTGAGCAGCGCGTCGCATTTCATTTCGGAAGCGCGAAGCGCGGCGCCGGTATCGGTGGTAAAATACGGACAGCCGGTGCCGGCGGCAAAAATCAGCACCCGGTTCTTTTGCAAATGACGCAGCGCCCGGCGGTAGATATAGTCTTCACAAACCTCCGGAATGCTGAGGCCCGACAATACTCTGGCCTCTATCCCCAATTTTTCCAGCGCATTTTGCAGATAAAGCGCATTCATGACGGTAGCCAGCATCCCCACCTGATCGGCAACCGAGCGATCCAACCCTTTGGAGGCTTCTTTGGCACCGCGGAAAATATTGCCGCCGCCGACAACCATGCAAATTTCCACGCCGAGATTGCGGACTTGATTTATTTGCGCGGCCAGCGAACGGATTACGCCGTCATCCATACCGAACGGTTTGTCACCCATCAGGCCTTCGCCCGAGAGTTTCAGCAAAATACGTTTATATAACGGTTTCATTGTCACCCTGATATTTTGTTGCAACTTTAATTGGGCTTTATATTAAACAATTAAATCGGTTTGTCATCAACATTTTGCTTTTTTCTCCAAGAAAACTTCACAAAACAGATTATGACTTCCGCGCCAAGAGCTTGAAAGCGGGGATCATAGACATATATTGCAGAAGAATTGTCATTTATCACAAAGGAGAATAAAATGGAAGAACAAGCAACTGTTTCTATGCCGGCTTTGGGCGACAAAGCACCGGAATTTACCGCCGTTACCACCACCGGAGAAATCAACTTTCCCGAAGACTATCGCGGAAAATGGGTGGTTCTGTTCTCTCATCCGGCCGATTTTACACCGGTCTGTACTTCGGAAATCGCCACTTTTGCCGCCATGCGCGACGATTTTGCCAAGCTCAACACCGAGCTGGTCGGCCTTTCGATCGACAGTAACAACTCGCATTTGGCCTGGATCAAGGAAATTCAGGACAACATTCGTTTTGAAAAATATAACGGACAGCCGGTCGATTTTCCGATCATCGCCGACATCAAAACCGATGTGGCGCGCAAGTACGGAATGCTCCATCCGACTATGAGCGACACCAAAGCCGTCCGCGCGGTATTTGTTATTGACAACGAAGGCTACATCCGCACTATTTTGTATTATCCGCAGACCACCGGCCGCAATTTTGACGAAATCAAACGGGTTATTCAGGCGCTGCAAGTGACCGATCAATACGGCATTTCCACACCGGCCAACTGGCAGCCGGGAAAAGATATTCTGCTTGGCTGCCCGACCGAGTTAAAAGGCATGAACAAACGTTTGGCAGAGCAAAAAGAAAACAACGGTTGTCAGGAATGGTTTTTCTGCATGGACAAAGGAGACAAGTACGTTGCTGCCGAAAATCATGCCAAATAATGATTGATTTTCCGACAGAGCGGATATAAAAAATTAAGGTAGTCCAAAAGTTTTAACTTAAAGGAGGATCAGAATGTCTGTTTCCGAAAAGAAAATCGCCGTTGTACTTGCCGGCTGCGGCGTGTTTGACGGCAGCGAAATTCACGAAGCAACCTGCACTTTGCTCAATATCGCCGCGCAGGGCGCATCTTATCAATGCTTTGCCCCCAACATCCGCCAATCTTCGGTAGTGAACCACTATACCAAGGCGGCAGAACCGGACGAAACGCGCAATGTATTGGTCGAAGCGGCCAGAATCGCCCGCGGCAACATAAAAAGTTTGGCCGACTTCAATCCCGATCAATTTGACGCGATTATTTTCCCGGGCGGACAAGGGGCGGCTAAAAACCTCTGTAATTTTGCCGCCAAAGGCGCTGACTGCGAAGTCAACCCGGATGTTGAGCAGACGCTTGTTATCGCTTATGAAAAACAAATGCCGATCGGCGCTATTTGCATCGCACCGGCGCTTGTGGCACGAGTGCTGGGAAAACACGGCATTACCGTTACTATCGGCAATGATCCGAAAACGGCAGCCGAAATCGAGAAAACCGGCGCGCATCATCAAGATTGCAAGGTTGAAAATATTTGTGTTGACCGAGAACACAAAATCGTTACTACGCCCGCTTATATGCTGGCACAGTCAATTGCCGAAATTAATGAAGGCATCCGCAAATTGACGGCTGAAATTTTGAAGTTAAGCTGACAACAAATTTTTGGTCAAAATGCTCAATTTGCACCATTTGCTGACGTGCGGTTTGGGAGAGATAATCTCCCAGCCGCGTTTTTCCATAATATCAAAATATCTTTTGTAAATATCCGTAATCAGCCGGATCGGCCGGGCGGTTGTTTTATCCTGTTTTTCCAATATTTCATATACTTTGCGATAATTTTCCGCCGCAATCTGCGCCAGCTCGCGCCGCGCCGACGCCAGATTTTTATCAACCACGACGCTCTTGGGATCGGTGGCGGTAATCCCCGCCTTTTCCAACAATTCCTGCGGGATATAAAGCCGGCCGTTCTGAGCATCTTCTTTCACATTGCGCAAAATATTGGTAATTTGCAGCGCCAAACCGAGTGAAGTTGACAAATCTTTGATGGTTTGTTCATCGGTACAGCCAAAAACCCGAAGCGACAAACTGCCGGTCATGCCGCCGACGCCGCGGCAATAGCCTGAAAGCTGTTTTAAACTCGGCGCCTGTAAAGGATTATCAATATTGGCGGAAATACTGTCCACCAAATTTAAAAATTCTTCTTTCGGCAGCTTAAAGCGCATACAATTTTTATAGATCCGCCGGCCGATATCGGTTGCCGGCACTTTGCGGTCAAAGATATTGTTCATTTCTTCGCGCCACATACTCAAAATTTCCTGTTTTTCGGCCAGATCAATCGAACTTTCTACCACATCTTCCAGATGGCGGACAAAAGCAAACAAGGTATAAAGCGCTTCCCTTTTGGCTCTCGGCAGCAGCTGCATTCCCCAAAAAACCGTGCGGCCGTTTCCGCTTTTGATTTTGCTGCGAACTATTTTTTTTAGGTCATTCATATTTTTATCTTCTGTTTCTTATATCTCATATTTAAGCCAATCGCGCGGTAAAATCAACAGCTATTTTTGCGCCGCCGGTTTCTTCCGTCCATCTGGCGGCAGCTTCGAGCGCACGCTGACAATAGGTATTTTTACGTTCAATACCCTTGATTTTTCTAAACTTTCCGTTAGCCGTTACTTCGCCGCGGATTTCCGGAAAAATGCCGAAATTGATATTCATCGGTTGAAAATCTTCAATATTCACACATTCCGTCACATGACCGAGCATTGCGCCGAAAGCTGTTTCGGCCGGCGGCATCAGGACGGCTTTATCTTGTACTTCGCAGGCAGCAAAATATCCGGCCATCAGTCCGACTGCCGCACTTTCGACATAACCTTCGCAGCCGGTGATCTGCCCGGCAAAACGGATATTGGGCTGTGTCTTGAGCCGCAGCTCCCGATCCAATAACAGCGGCGATTTTATGAATGTATTTTTATGAATACCGCCGAAACGGGCGAATTCGGCATTTTCCAACCCCGGGATCATCCGCAAAATTTCTTTTTGGGCACCGTATTTCAATTTGGTTTGAAAACCGACCAGATTGCGCAGGGTATCGGCAAAATTATCTTGCCGCAGCTGAACGACCGCATAGGGATGTTTGCCCGTGCGCGGATCGGTCAGACCGACCGGTTTCATCGGTCCGAACAAAAGCGTATCGCGCCCTCTTTCCGCCATGACTTCAATCGGCAGGCAGCCGTCAAAATAGTTTGGCTTTTCAAAATCGTGAAACTCTGCCTTTTCACCCGCCAGCAAGGCATCTACAAAACGATAGTATTGCTCTTCCGACAACGGGCAATTGATATAATCGCGGCCGTCGCCTTTATCATAACGCGATTGATACCAGGCAACTTCCATATTAATGCTTTCTTTATACACGACCGGCGCAATCGCATCATAAAACGACAATGCCTGATGATCTGCCTGGCGAAGGATATCCGCCGCCAAACTCTCCGACGTCAGAGGGCCGGTCGCAATAATCGTCTGTCCCCAATCCACCGGCGGCAGTGCGGTGATTTCGCCTTCTTCCGTCCTGATCAGCGGATGGGTGCGCAAACGGCGGGTAATAAAATCGGAAAAGGCATTGCGGTCAACCGCCAATGCGCCGCCGGCCGGAACTTTGCAAGCATCGGCCGCTGCCATCACCAATGAGCCGGCCAGCCGCATTTCCTGATGCATCAGCCCGACCGCATTATGCTCGCTGTCATCGGAACGCAGCGAATTGGAACAAACCAGTTCGGCAAACCCCGGAGAACGGTGCGCCGGTGAATATTTTTGCGGTTTCATTTCGTGCAAAACGACAGGAACACCGCGGCAGGCAAGCTGCCAAGCGGCTTCGGAACCGGCCAGTCCGGCGCCGATAATATGAACGGGTCTG